>JARGFM010000008.1 GCA_029210725.1 Bacteroidales bacterium
CACTATATTCAAACAAGTTTTCAACATTAATTCATTGTGTGACAATTAATTGCAGGTTTTCTTACAGACACTAAATACCCCTTCTTAACTGCATAGCGGATGGCAGACTCCCGAACACCTTCTTCCTTGGCGATACTATTAACGCTCTGTCCCGTGTCTAGCTTCTGCTGTATCCGTATACGCCGCGGGCCTACTATCTTATGTGCCGTACCATGGCGGGCGTCGTCACCAAAGAAACCCTGTTCACCTTGTTCCAGAAACTTCTTGTAATAACGATAGACACTGTCCTCGCTAACTCCAAAGAAGTTTTGGATATCAACCTTCCGGCATGTGCCCTGGTGAATAAAATTGCTGGTAATGAACCTGAAGGCGTTTATATCATCTTTGGCGTGGGAATAGATCGGAGCACCATTGACAATGTATTGCACAAGACCGTCTTTTTCATAGACCCCAAGATTGTTGTTGACAAGTCGTGCTTCCCTGGGAAATATCGGTAAGTTAAGTTGCATAACTCCAAAGATACCGCATTTTCTCTTTGCGAAAAGACCCCCGGAAAAGCCTATATTTACGTTACCAGATCAGGAGTTCTGAACTTAATCCTATGATAGCAGAGCCTTAATAAAAAATTAATATGCAGGACAACACTGCTCAAGGGAACATCCTTCAGAAGGTACATACCCGGAAAAAAACACCTGGAAACTGTTTCACCGGAAAAATTTTATACTCCTGTGCTTTTCCCTAAATTGAACACCTGAAATGGGCCCTTCCAAAAATAAGCGCTTATCCAGATCCGTGCTGACGGATCTGATGATTTTTAAGAATCGCTGGTGGCAGCATCTTTTCTTCTGGGCTGTGGTCCTGCTGATCCTCTTCAATATTTTTAAAAGTTCCGGCTCTTTGGAGAAGATCGATGTGATCTACACCCTCATCTTCCTTTTTCCCATTCTCAGCATCGTTTACCTGAACCTCTACCTGCTGGTACCCGGGGTTCTCAGAAAGGAGAGATACCTGCTCTACACCCTCATTTTTCTGATTCTCCTGAGTGGAGGAGCCCTGTTCCTGTATCTTCTTTTCGACCGCTGGATCGATCTGATTCTTCCTGGTTTCTATTTCATCTCCTATTACAATCTGCCTGTGCTGATGATCTATACCGGGAGTTTTCTGGTGCTGACAACGCTGCTTAAACTTTCCCGAAGCTGGTTTATGCTTCTGCGTTTTGAACGTATGACCACTACCCACCAACTGCAATCGCTTCAATCACAGATCAATCCCCACTTTCTCCTGAACAGTCTGCAAACCATTTATGCCCTGTCCCTGGACAAGTCGGACCGTACTCCGGAGGTGATCCTGCAGCTTTCCCACATCCTGCAATACACGCTCTATGAGACCGGTCAGCCAAGCGTTAAACTCCGGAAGGAGATCGGGATGATAAAAAACTATGTAGAAATGTACCGGCACCGGGTGGATCCCCGGAATACCAGGATCAACATGGAAGTAAAGGGTGATCCGGGAGAGCTGCTGATCGCCCCCATGTTACTGATTCCATTTATTGAAAACAGTTTTAAGCATGGACTTTCAGGTGGTGAGGATGCTGCCTTTGTAAACATTCAAATGGAAATATCCAAAGATATACTTCAGTTCAGCGTTCGCAACAGTCGTGGTACATCCGACGGGCTTGAAATTGAACCTGCCAAAGGCATCGGGATACGGAATACCAGGCAGCGCCTGGAGCTTCTCTATCCCGGAAAATTTAAACTTGATATTGAAGCCGAAGAAGAGAAGTATTCCGTGTATCTGGAAATAGTATTAAAACAGAACTAATGGCCAGTTGCTTAATCATCGATGATGAACCCCTTTCCAGGGATGTGCTCAGAAAGTACCTGGCAGAAGTGAAAGATCTGCAACTCGTGGCAGAATGCTCCAATGCCAGAGAAGCTGCACATCACCTGAACCGCAGACAGATTGATATCCTCTTTCTGGATATCAATATGCCGGGACTGTCCGGGATTTCCTTCGCCCGCTCCCTGGCCCGCTCCCCCTTGATCATATTTACTACCGCCTATCCCGAATATGCGGTGGAGGGCTTTGAGCTGAATGCCACCGATTACCTGGTCAAGCCCTACTCCTTCGAGCGTTTTATGAAAGCCGTGAACCGGGCCCTGGAGCGCCTTCAGGAAACTAATGGTCCGCTTGCTGAAGAAGGAAAGATCCTGGTCAAAGCAGATAAGAAACTGTATGCGCTTTTATACTCCGAGATCCAGCTGATCGAGGGACAGGGGGACTATATCCGGATACGCACGGACAGGGAGAATCTGGTGGTCCATGGCACCATCAAAGATTTCCTGCTTAATTTGCCGGAGGAGCGCTTTATGCGCATCCACAAATCCTATGTAATCAACCTGAATCGAATTGCGTACATTGAAGGGAACCAGGTCCGGATCGGTGAACACACCGTCCCGCTAAGTCCGACTTTACGTGAAGAACTGCTCAAGCGCTTTTCCCCGTAAACAAATCCTGAAGAGCAGTGGTGAACTGTCCCACGTGCAGCCCGTCTGCCAGGTCAAGAAATTCTTCCAGATTCTCCATATAGGGGATCAGGGAAAATCCAAAGGTGCCGTCCGGGCGGTCGATGGTGGCAGATCCATCGATCTTTTCGTAGTAGAACAACTCCTCCCCTTCTATGCGGTATTTCATAGCTTCTGTCCGGTTCACCGCTTTCAGCACCAGGTAAAGGTAATACGAAAAGAAGGACATGCCTTTGGACTTTGCATAGGCATAGGCTGCTGTACATTCCAGGTCGGTAGAGATCCCATAATAGGGTTCCTCAAAATCCTTGAAGAATCTGAATAATTCCTTCCGCTCCCATTGATCAATGTCAATCTTGCGTTTCATACTAATCCTGTAAATGAAGCGAATTTAGGAAATTATCAGGTGAAAGAGCAGGTTCATGCTTCTTTCAGTTCATGCACGCATCAGACTTGTGTAGATCTGGTACATGTGCCGGGCAGAATCCTCCCATTTCAAAGCATCTGCTTCTCTTTTCCCACCATTAATCAGCATTTTTGAAAGAGCGGGATATTTTATAAGGCCATAAATAGCATCTGCCAGGGCCTCCACATCCCAGAAGTCCACTTTTATGGCATGGGTCAGTATTTCGGATACGCCCGACTGGCGGGAGATCACCACTGGTACGGACGATTGCATGGCCTCCAGAGAGGATATTCCAAAAGGTTCTGAGACCGAGGGCATCACATAAACATCACTGATTTGAAGCAGCTTAAAAACCTCATGGCCCTCCAGGAAGCCTGTAAAATGAAATTTGTTGGCAATACCCAGTTCAGCGGTCCGGCTTACCATTTTTTGCATCAAATCGCCACTTCCGGCCATCACAAAACGAAGCTTGTCTGTTTTATCAAGAAGCATACAGGCAGCATCCACAAAATATTCCGGTCCTTTTTGCAATGTAATCCTTCCCAGAAAAGTGACAATTTTTTCATCTGTCGATTTACAATAACGCGGGGCTCCCCATTCTTGCACAGGTTCAACCGCGTTGTAAACTGTTTCAACTTTTCCCGGGGAAATGTCATATTTTTCAAGAACTATTTTACGGGTTAGTTGACTTACCGTTATTACCTTATCGGCCGCATCCATACCTTTGCGTTCGATTTCAAATACCCGGGGATTTACCTTCCCGCCGCTTCTGTCGAAATCTGTGGCATGCACATGAACAACCAGTGGTTTGCCCGATGCTTTTTTTGCAGCAATTCCGGCCGGATATGTAAGCCAGTCGTGAGCATGTATAATGTCGAAATGATGCGCCCTGGAGATAGTATCTGCGATCAGGGCATAGTTGGATATTTCAGAAAAAAGGTCAAGGCCATACTTCCCTGAAAACTGGAGCCGCCCATGCGAAGCGGACTTTTTGTGACTCTTCAGGCTTCCGGAAGAATCTGCGGCCTGTTTCCGAAATTCATCCGGGTTTATATATGGGATTAAGGCCGAGTCTGCTTCAATGTATTCACACGATTCATGAAGTTTCTTCAACAAATCCGGGCGATCGTTTACCGGCACATCTTCGGCTGAAATTAATTCAAGATTGCTTGAATATTCATTGCCAAAAGCCTTGGGCACCACAAATACCAGTTCCACATCACCGATCTTTGAAAGCCCTCTGGTAATCCCGTAACAAGCTGTACCCAGACCTCCGGATATATGAGGAGGAAATTCCCATCCGAACATTAACACTTTCATTACCTTTCCTTCAATGGTCCCGGTCAGGCATTGTACATTTGCCACTCCACTGAATACGGCACCTGTTTCTGAACCCTGCGGTCTTCATCAACGCTGTTTTCCGTCATGGAAGGATTTGAGTAATACTCGTTCAATAAAGAGTGTTTCTTCCCGGAGAATGATTTCGCCCGTTCTGTATGTGAATTGTGTTCCATCGCCGCTCCACTTTTCTTCGCATAATTGTGCCACAAAGTTCGATCATTCTGCCTGAAGAAGCAGCCATTCAGGCATTCATTCATTGTTCATTTTGTTCATTCAGTTGTCCTTACCCGGTGGATTTAGCTTCCTGATTTTAAGAAGAAACCGGGATTTTTCGTAACTTATAATTGTTTATTCCAGACAGCAGTAATGGGGCCTTAGGATTCGCTTACATATGACGACTCAAATGGACATTATCCGGTCTATCATCAGACTTGAGCTGCAACGAGCTTATGGTCAGGTGATTTTATATGCGAAAGATTGTCAGGTCCTCTCCATTTCGATTCAGCAAAAGACTAAACGTAATATCAGCGTATCGACCCTGAAACGGCTATTCGGGATCGTTGAGTGTCCATATAAACCTTCCAGGTATACCCTTGACACCATAGCAGTATATCTGAATTTTCAAAGCTGGAGCAAGCTCGCTGAAATCCACAATGCCGAAGGCCTGTCTTCCTCAGATCAGGAATACTGGGCCAGATTAAAAAAGCGTATTGAAACAGTTACAGAACAGAGTCTTACCTCCATGAAAGCGAAGCTTGGAGAACAGCTTTCAGATTTCCAGATCAGGGAATTTGCCATAGAGAGATTTGAAGCATTCCTGAACTCTCCGAAAACGGCCACAGCTTTTATTGCTCCCGGGGGATTTGGCAAGACAACGATTGTTGCACAACTGACCGGTCTGTTTTTTATTGGCGAAAAAGCCAGATATCCCGATGACATAGTCTGTCTGATCGACGGCAGCATTCTGTTCAACCTGATCAACCTGAATCAGGAGATCGTAAGGATGATTAATGTCTTCGAGATGGAGGAGAAAAATAGTTTTAGCAACTATTTCCTTAAAAATCCCGATCAGGTGAAAGGTAGGTTTGTTCTGATTATTGAAAGCCTGTGTCAAATATATCACCAGGAAGAGAAGCTGAACAGTTTTGTGGAGAATCTGATGGATATCGTTGCAGCCTACGAGCATTTCTCCTGGTTCAAGTTGCTTATTACATGCAGGCCCGATAACTGGAAGATCTTCTCGGATTTGATACATAAGGACCCCCGCCTGAAAAATAAATGGTTTGACGTTAATTTTACGGGACCGGCAAACGAAAGTATCAATATCCCCGTGCTTAACAATGATGAGATCAGGTACTATCTGAAAAAGAGGCATTCTTCCAGAAACGTTGAAAAACTGAAATTTTATCATCCTGATATTGCTGACGTTTTCAACACACCTTACATGCTGCATCTGTTCAGTTCGAATCAGAATCCCAGGGATATACGCTCCGATCTGGAACTTCTGAACTACTTTGTCTCCAACAAAATACTGGTGGAACCCTACTTGCAGGAAAAATCAGCCATTATTCAGACTTTTTTTGTTCGTTCCGGCTATGCTAAACAATCCGCTTCAGTAGATAAAAGGGATCTTCCGGCATCTGCTGAATACAACAAGGCCTTTAAGGAACTGATATCTGACAATGTGTTCTATGAATTCACCACTCCGGGAAAATATCTCTCGGTGAAAACCCATGTAAAGTTTTCAAATGATATATTACTGGCTTTCTTCCTGGCTAATAAATGGATCGAGGAGAAGGGTTTTGACCTGGATCTGTTTCGCAGGGTCTTAAGTTTTTACAGGAACCATCCCAACTTACAGATCAACATAGTCAAATTCCTGATCAAGATCGCCTTTAAAGAAGAAAGAACAAAGGTGCTGATGGACATATTCTCAGTTCTGGAAAATGGAAAAGGCTCTGCATTTTTTCCTGATACAGGCCTTGTCAACAGGGAGATCATTAATACCATAGGAGTTGAGTTAAGAAAGAATAAAAAGGTCCGGAAAATTCTGATCCCCCATTTTGCGAAAACAAAAGCGGGCCAGCAATACTATTTCGAAGGTTTCTCCGACATGGATAGCCTCGTCCTTTTTTCCGGCGACAACATAGACCATTACCTGGAAAACAAACAAAGCGACGATGCGAAGATCTACGGACATTTTCTGAAGTTCATGCAGTATTTTCTTTCTTCAAACCGGCCCCTTTGCAGGAAAGAATATGAAATCTTCCGGACCCTTTCACTGGACGAGCATGCCGAGCCGACCCTGGCCGGGTATTACTATGGCGCACAGCTTATCTATCAATCCTGTTTCGAAGACGGCACTGATCCTGCACTGATGGAGAAGGTCTTCAAAAAGTCAATATCACTGTTCAAAAAAGAATTACAGCCCGCATCAGGGATTCCGGTTTTCGAATATATCATCAGTTACTCTTTGAATTATGGAGATGATTTCAAGAATATTATAAGGCTTTCCCGGCAGGTTAAAAAGATGTATGAGCTTGCTTCAGGTAAGCTGACCTGGCGACACCAGATGTTCCACCTAATCTATGCCCGTGCCCTCTTGCATGCCGGAGACTTTCAGACAGCAGTCTCTCTCTACAAAAAAACCAAAATGGGAGCCATCCCCGTTAACAATAAATATTACGTCAGGCTGAGGTATTATTTAATCCGGGTTGAATTCCTGCTACTTGAGAAGAAGAGTTCAGAAGTGCTTTCCGTCATTGAGGAAATAAAGACCATATCGAAAATGATTAAGCAGCGGTTTTTCTACGACAGAGCTTTGTTCTTTGAGAAGAAAGCCGAAACCCTCTGATCCTCCAGGCCTCGTTGGATTCACCAGGTGAATTTCGCCGGGATGTCACTTCAAATAAGAGGCGAGCCGGGCAGGATCCAGGATCACCACTTTTTTCCCTACGGTACGGATGATCCCTTTCTGGTTCAGTTCACCCAGAGCTCTTCCAATGGAAGGACGGGCCACCCCGAACAGCCCGGAAAGTTGTGACTGTGAGTTAGGAAGCATGAACGTGCCGGAGCCGCTCTGTCTGGATAGATCCAGCAGATACTGAGCCAGCTTTCCCTTAATGGTGGTAAAAGAAAGAAACTTGATCTTGCTGGAGAGGAACTGCCCCCTGCTGGAGATGATATCCATAAAATTGACCAGCATCTTCCCGCTCCTTTGTAACATAATCAGAAACAGCTCACGTGGAATGGAAAGAATCAGCGTATCCTCGGCAGAGCTTATATGAACCGGGTAGCGGTTACGGCTGCCAAACAGGAATGCTGGCGCCAGCGGACGGGGTGGCAGAATGTCCTCTATCCTGATCACCTTTCCGGTAAAATCGACCATCTCTCCTTTCACACTTCCCCGCAGAATGATCTTCAGGGAACGCACTTCATCGCCCGCCTGGGCAATCAGGGTACCGCGCGAATAGTGCCTAATTCTTCCCGGATGCCCGGACAGCACTTCGGATATCTCCCCCTTATTCATTCCACGGAACAACTTACACTCCACAAGGAGCTCAATTATTTGCTCTTCAGACATGGACATACATGAATATAACTCTTCCTTTCCAAAAAAGTTTGCTCTCAACGCAAATACAACTAAATGACTTTTATCTTTGTCCACATTGAACAGTAAGATAAAAATGATGATTCCAGATATCCGGACCAGGGCACTGCTGGGGGTGCTGCTATTTCTCCTCTCCGGCCCGGCGGCCAAGGCACAGGAGACCGATCACTGGGAGACGGTTATTCTTCCCGGCCGGCAATGTCAGTACCTGGTACCTGACTCACCGGTGGATCCTGCCTGGACAAGCACCGGCTTTGACGATTCAGGCTGGACAAGTGCTACCGGAGGTGTAGGGTATGGGGATGATGACGACAACACCATCATTGCCCCGGCCATCTCTGTATACTGCCGCTATAACTTTACCTTATCCAGCCCGGAGGTCATTTCTCAGCTGCTTCTGGACATGGATTTCGATGACGGCTTCGTAGCCTACCTCAACGGGGTGGAGCTGGCCCGCTACAACATGGGGGAAGCCGGGAGTGTAACTGCCTGGGACCAGGCTTCGGATGCCCCGCAGGAAGCCCTGCTTTATCAGGGGATTGCTCCACTGAGATTTACCCTCGGCGAATCGGTGAGCGATCTGCTGCTTACCGTGGACAATACCTTTGCCGTGGAGGTCCATAACTATAACCCGGGCTCCTCTGATCTCTCCTCCAACCCCTATTTACATGCCGGAGTCGGGGTCGCAGGCAACTATTTCCACGCCACTCCCGGATGGTTCTACCCCCCCTTTACCGAGGACAGCACCCTGCTTCCCCTGGTCCTTATTGATACCGATCGTCAGACCATTCCCAATGAGCCAAGAATTACCGCTCAGATGAAACTGATATACAACGAAGCCGGGCTGTACAACAGGACTTCTGATCCCGGTAACGGATATGATGGTCAGATCTCTATCGAAATAAGGGGGGAGTCCTCTGCCTGGTACTCTCCAAAAAAATCCTATAGTTTCGAAACCCAGACTGCTGCAGGGGAAAACAACAATGTTTCCCTGCTTGGTCTTCCCGCTGAAAACGACTGGGTGCTATATGGCCCCTACCTGGATAAGAGCCTGATTCGCAATGTGCTTAGCTACCGCCTGTTTGCAGAGATGGGACACTATTCCCCGCGAACCCATTTTGTGGAGGTGGTGGTGAACAACGATTATCAGGGCCTTTATATTCTTACCGAGAAGATCAAGAGGGACATAAACCGGGTGGATATAGCCAAACTTTTACCTGAAGATGTCTCGGGAAATGAACTGACCGGTGGCTATCTGCTGCGTATCGATAAGCTTACCGATTTACCTGAAACCCATTTCTGGGAGTCCCCGGTAAGTCCCCCCTATCCGGATTATCTCTATATCACCTACCAGTATTTCGACCCCAAATATGAGGAGTTGAACGAGAGTCAGAGGAATTATATCAGGAATTATCTGGTTGAATTCGAAACCATCATGACTAACAAATACTTTAAGGATCCTGCCAGGGGATACAGGGCCTACCTGGATATCCCCTCCTTTGTGGATATGATGATCCTGAACGAATTCACCAAAGATGTGGATGCCTTCAGACTCAGCCACTATTTTTATAAGGAGAAGGATTCAGATGGCGGCAAGCTGGTGAGCGGTCCGCCCTGGGACTATAACCTTACTTTTGGCAACAGCGACTTTACCGAGGACATGCATCAGAGTTATAACTGGATCCATACCTATCCCATTACCATTTACTGGTGGGCGAGGGCCATGGAGGACTCCTGGTTCAGGAACAAGCTGAGATGCAGGTGGGATGAACTTCACCAGACCATATTAAGCAGCGAACATCTTCATTCGATGATTGATAGTGCCATCCAGGTAATGGGCGATGCCATTCCGAACAATTTCAGGAAATGGCCCATCCTGGGAACCTATGTCTGGCCAAACAGTTACGTGGGACAGACCTACAGTGACGAGGAGTGGTTGCTGCGCAACTGGATCGATGAACGACTGGAGTGGATGGATGCCCGGTGGGGCGGACAGTGCTGGCCGCTTTCAGATGCAGATGAGGTCATTCCGCTTCCTGAGCCGGGAAGAGTCTATCCCAATCCTTCAGACCTGAGTGCCACTTTTGTGGATCTCGATGCCCTGGTGGAAGGTGAAATCCCTTTCAGGCTGTATGATATGAACGGCCGGCTGGTTTATCAGGCTGTGGCACCTTATTCGGGTCGTGAATTTGCCTATGCCCTTCCCGATCTCTCCTTCCTTCCAAACGGGATCTATACCCTTGAAACAGGCGGTCACGATCAGAAACGGGCGGTATTTAAGGTGATCAAACAGTAAGCCCTAGAGATTATAGGCATATCCCAGAACCACGATATGTAACTGTCCCGGATCGGAGGTATTAAACTCATCCTCGAGGATATACCTCAAGGAAAAACGAGACCGGAAATTTGGTGAAAACCTGACACCTGCTGAATATCTCATGGCAACATAGGGCCAGAATGACTCCTTGTCTGAACTATGCCAGCTCTCCACGGAGGCCTGGCAATCGAACTTCGTGCCAAAAATATGGTATGCCGCCTTCAGCCTGTTCCGGTTCACCAGGGAATTCAGGCTGAATGTATTCGGCCCCGGGAACTCTTCGAACCCATATTGCAAACGGGTGCGCAATGACAGGGTCAGTCCCGATACCTCATAGCTGCCCGTCAGATCGATATGGCCCCTGTACCTGGCATACAGCTCCTGCTCCTGATTCATGACAAAAACAGTTCTGACACCCCCGCCCAGTTTGAGAAAATCCAGGAGATCGCAGGAAGCCCCCAGTGTAAGAAGGGTTCGGCTGTACTGCAGGCTGTTGTTTTTGAAACGTTGCTCCAGTTCACCCTCCAGACCGAAGTTCCCTGAAATCTGCTTATCCAGTTTCAGCTCCCACCAGGTTTGAAAATCCCTGTCCTGGCCCCGGAGATTTACAGCACCAGAGAATAAGAGAAATACACAAAAAGCAGAATATGCAATCCGCCTAATCATCATTATCATCACCCGACTGGTAGCCTCCGCCAATATTCCTCCAGTCATTCTCAAAATAGTAAATGTAAAGCCTGGCAGCATCCCGCAGGTAATCAATCCTTTCCACTTCCACCCGGTGAATGGACAGACCGGTTCGCTCCTCCAGGTCCGCGATCAGTTCGGTCCTTAAATCGGGCTTGATCAACTCCACCTTCTCATAGAATATCAGTTTTTTAGATTCGGTCTTCAACAAATAGACCTTTTCCAGCAGGTAGGTGATAAACACAATTACCGCATTGGTCAGCAGAAGCTCTGAATAACTGACCCGTCTGTTGGCCAGGGAGTTGATCACAGAAACCCCGATCACCAGAAAGAGGTAGGTCATTTCCCGGATGGGAATCTGCTGGGTTCTGTACCTGAGCATTCCGAAAATGGCAAAAAGCCCCAGTGCAAAGCCAATCTCAACACCCACATTCTCCAGCAGCATAATCATAAAGAATACCACCACAGAGATCAGGATATAGGTAAACAGGTACTCTTTCCTGGGTGTGATCCGGTAATAAAGAACCCGGACAAGGAGGAGGACTACTCCCAGGTTGAAGCTGGCACGGATAACCAGGTCCCAGAAATCCTCCCAGTTCATTAATTGAATACTCAGAAATTCAGGCATGATATGGATTATTTGGTTATTGAATGATAACTCTCATTGATCTGATGCACCTTTCGCACCTTGCTTTTAAAACGATTCTGCTTCAGGTCGGGATGAAGCAATGCCATTCCGATGGCATATTTACTGAAACGACGCGGCTTGATCCGGAATTTGCGCATGGCAGCATGAAGGGCCGAACCTGATAAACGATTTTCAAATTTAATCTCTGCAATGGCAATACCCGGAAGATCCAGCATCTCTCCATTTTCTGCACTGGAGAACTTCAATCCATAGTCCAGGGTGACGCGCTCTGTTTGTTCATGACTGACCAGGGTAATACGGTTGAAATTGTTCTCCATGGTCAGATCTATGCCATTGCCTTCATAAGGGGAACAGGAAAGCAGGAATTCCTCCTCTTTCATCAGAACATCGCGATCCATGCCCCTGGTTTTTACCCGTTTCTTGCTGGTAACTCCTTTGGCATTCTTTTTTTTCACCTCCAGGAAATGCAAATCGCCTGAACCATATCTCCGTATCCGCACTTTATGCCTGTTGGCGAGGCCACGGTGGTGCTTATGGTACATCTCCCGGCCATCGGTGTCGAAATAGCGGGTAAAATACTGCTGCGAGCGGGAACCATCGATCTCCAGAACTCTGTAATCCTGGCTAATCATCTCCAGAAGGCCGGGCAGATGCCGAAAACTGAAAAGGTACTTATTGTCCTTTCTGCGCATCAGGCTGGCCTTGTTTACCTCCTCCAGAGAAATGGCCCCGAACTGCTTCAGAATTGTATCGAAATTACTTCCGGTACTCATATTCATAGACCTTTCGCTTGTAAAGCTTGTCCTTCCTGTTGTAATACAGTTTCTCCGTCCTCAGGCCATCCGTGTACAGGCTCTTCTCTGTCCTTTCAATACTGCCCTTTCCATCGAGAAACACCTCTTCCACCAGCCGGCCCTCCTCGTTGTAGGCATATTTCTCCCACCGTTTTACTTCTCCTTTGCTGTTGAACTCCTTGATCTCCAGAAGTTCCCCTCGTTCATTGTACCTTTCAAAGGATTCAGTGAGCGGCTCCTTCAATCCTTCTTCCAGGAAGTATTCGTGAACAGTCCTGGAAGCAATTTTTTTCTCTTGAATGGTCCTGGAATTCTGTCCCAGAAGCGGGCAGGAAATAAGCAGGATGATACAGGCACATGAGAATAAAGCCCTGGTTTTTAGTTTCATAAACCTTAAAATTACAATTTTTCAATGACAATCTCCCCCAGATCAATCACCTGATCCAGTTCATTGATGCGCACCTCAAATTCGATGCTTACCTTTTCGGATTCTCCTGTAACGTCGTCGGAGTACAAAAATACCAGGTAATCCCCGGGAATCAGTCCCCCGAATTCAAATACTCCCCCGGCCTGGGTGCGGATACGGTCGTCGTAGAAGCTGTGCCTGTTATAGGTCAGGTATACCTCCTGTTCAGTTGCAAAATAGGTTTTTTCAACAACCAGGTTGGGCCAGTAGGACTGATCCACGTAGTCGATTACCTTCACCACCCCTTTGATTTTGGCATTTCCCTCATCGTAATCCAGGGTGGACAATTTGTTCAATCTTCCCATATTCAGCTCCTCTCCCCGTTCCAGTTCTACCTCATAAAGCTTCTCCATATCCATATCCGGCACCGAAGTCGAATCGCCCGAGATAAAAAAGACCAGATAGCTGCCCGGGTACAGATAATTAAAACGAAACTGCCCCAGATGGTTGGTCCTCACCCGGTCTCCAAGTTCCTCCCTGGTCCCGTAAACAATGTAAACTTCCTCATCCACAGCCGGTTTTTCATAAATAAGCAGGGAATAATCTTCGTTATAAAACTGCTCGGTAAGCGTTCCTCCTATGGAGCCGGTCCCGCCTTCACCCGGACTCTTCTGGCAGGAGAAGCCAGGAAGCACAATTACGATTGCAAGAGCAAATACTTTTAAGCCGGAAAGCAAATTCTTTCCCCTGGAGTAATTCCACATACTCAGACAGTTTTTCAAGTAATCCAAATATAACAATTTCCACAGCCCATTGGTACTGGCTGTAACATATGTTACCGATTAAATCCGCAAGCATTCCACATCTTTGTATCAGAAAACAAAAAAACAAGTTGCTATGATACGGGAAATGGTCCATATAGATGAGGAGTTATGTGACGGATGCGGAGCTTGCATCCCCAACTGTCACGAGGGCGCACTTCAAATGATTGATGGAAAAGCCAGGCTGATCAGTGATCTGATGTGTGACGGACTGGGTGCCTGCCTGGGCCATTGTCCGCAGGGCGCCATCACCATAAAAAAAAGGGAGGCCGGGCCCTACAATGAGACAAAGGTCATGGAAATCATGGTGGGGAAGGGCGAGAATACCGTTGTGGCTCACCTCCGGCATATGAAGGACCACAACGAAATGGAGTTTCTGAGGGAGGGTGTCCAGTACCTGAAGGATCACAGGGATGCCCTGCCCTTCGATGTGGAGAAGGTGCTGAGCAAGGTCCATCATGCCAGGGTGGAAGAACAGCAACTGGCTTGTGGCTGTGCCGGATCGGAAGCCCGGAGTTTTACTCCGCAGTCCGCCGCTGCCGGGAGCATCCCGGCCGCAGGTGCTCTAAGCATGGCAACAGGCCCCCTTGGCGAACAGCCATCTGAATTGCGACAGTGGCCGGTGCAGATGCACCTGATCAATCCCGGGGCTTCCTACTTCCGGCAATCGGATTTGCTGCTGGCGGCCGACTGCGTGGCATTCTCGGCAGGAAATTTCCATTCCGGATGGCTCCGGGGAAAAACCCTGGCCATTGCCTGTCCCAAATTAGATTCGGGACTGGAAGAGTATGTCGACAAGATCAGGGCCTTGATCGATGAGGCAAAAATTAATACCTTAACGGTGATGATGATGCAGGTACCTTGTTGCGGGGGACTGATGCAGATGGTCCGGATGGCCGCCGGACAGGCCGGAAGAAAAGTTCCCGTTAAAAAGGTCATCGTGGGAGTGGAAGGAGACATCCTGAGCGAAGAATGGGTTCAGATATGATTTTTTGTGTTTTCAGGGAAAAAAAATAGCCGGAGCACCATCTTCCGGCCAGACCTGAATACAGTCCATTCTCAAAATCACCCTGCCTTAGCTGGTTTTACAGGGAATCCCGTGGACCAGGTTCACGTTTGGGGACTGTAAATGATTTCCGTAAAATTTTCCAATTCCCTGCCCCTTATGCCTAACCGTCCTCCAGGCCTCGTAAATTTCAGGGCATTTGAGACCAGGTTCCGGATCACGGTCTGGAACATATGTTTATCCTCAAAACCCTTCCATGTACCCTGGATGTCCAAAATCAACTGAATTTGTTTCCTTTCTGCCGTATTTGACAACATGGACATAACTTCTTTTATCTGAACGGCCAGATCTATTACAACAGGTTTGTGTTTAAGTCTCCCGGTTTGAGACCTGGACCATTCCAGAAGATTGATGAGCAGTTCGTATGCATTCTGGGATGATTGCTTAATAATTTTCAGTTGTCTTTTGATATCTTCCGGGTCGCGATTCTCAAAAGTGGTCAAAAGCAGATCTGAGAATCCCAGCAGGGTGTGAAAGGGGGACTTCAGGTCATGGGCGACAATGGAGAAGAATTTATCCTTTGCGGCTAAAGCCTCCCGAAGCTGTTTGTTTATCATTTCCAGATGAGCATTTTGTTTGGAAATGATCTTTTTTGAGAGACTTAATTCAAGATGCATTTTTACCCTGGTTAACAGCTCTTTGGAGTTAAAAGGTTTAGTAACATAATCAATTCCTCCTACGTCCAGGCCTTTGATAATATCCGTGGTTTCCGTTTTTGCCGTCAGGAAAATTACCGGAATCTCCTTCGTTTCCCCGTTTTTCTTAAGAATCTCGCACACCTCATAGCCTGTCATTCCCGGCATACTCACATCCAGCAGGATAAGATCGGGTTTGCTGAAAGAAACCGATTCCAGGGCTTCTGTTCCACTGGAAGCGTAACTGAACTCGATGCCATGTTCATCCAGAATGGTCCCCAGCACCTGAATATTTTCGCTTATATCATCCACGATTAATACGGTGGGTTGTCTGTCCTGTTCCCCGCTGATTCTAAAATCATCCATCTTTTCTATTTTTTTTCTTCTCTTGTCATGAATGGATTGGTTTGAATGGCAGCGTAGAGCCCGGAAAACTCATCCAGTAATGAATTGATATGCTTCAGGTTAAAAGCCTCCGTCTTCTCAAATAGTTCCTTGCCATATAACTCCAGCTCCTCCAATCCCAATTCTCTCCCGGCTTCGGCTACCAGGCTTGCAAAGTATTTGATCCTTCTGTTGGATCTGTTCTTCAATACAGCCCTGTATTCCTCCAGGATTTCCCGTTTCAAGACCCGGGAAATCCCTTCAGCGAATTCAGCATTTTCAATTAATTGAACCCTGAGTTCCTTAAATCTTTCTTCTATATTGTTGTCAGGATCCCCGTCCTCCTGCTCTTTCACCGTGTAAGGCAAATGCTTCATCAATTCAGATAGTAGTTCGCTTTTTGAGACCGGTTTTCTCAGAAACCCGTCACATTGCTATCTGATAAGCTCTTCATCCTTTTTCATGGTGGAGGCTGTCAGGGCCACTACCGGAATTCTCTTCAATTGTTCATCTGATTTCAAGATTCTGATGGCCTCGTATCCATCCATGACCGGCATCTGCATATCCATGAGAATCAGATCGGGTTGCCTGTATCTGGCAATATCTACCCCTGTGGAACCATTTTCTGCGATCAGGATTCTGATGTTTTGAGCATTCAGGTATCCGGTAATCACCTGACGGTTGGATTCGATATCTTCCACCAAAAGAATCTTCGGTTCATGAAACCTGACCTCCGCAGGCCTGTCATCCTGTTGCGCGGTGACAGCTCTCAAAGCACCAACCTGAATCCCCGGAAAATATACAGTAAATGCAGATCCTTTGCCCGGGGTGCTCTCAACTTCTATGCTGCCGCCCATGATGCCGACCTGCCGCCTGGTGATGGAAAGGCCCAGACCGGTCCCGCCATAGGTGCGGGTACTTTGTCCCTCCTGCTGCCGGAACGGCTCGAATATTCGTTCCAACTCATGCCCGGGAATGCCGATGCCGGTATCGATCACCTCCAGTACGCAATCCACATGGCTTCCGTCTTCATTGGAATTTCTGCTCTTTACGTTGACCACTATTTCCCCCTTACTGGTAAACTTCACTGCATTACCGATCAAATTGAAGAGCACCTGACGCAGGCGGATTTCATCAAACAAGAGACTCTGGGGCAGCCCGGAATCCACATGGATCCTGAATCCCAGAGCCTTTTCGCGGGTTTTTACCTGAAATATCTGGCTGATCTCCTCAATGATTGCATAAGGATTGATGGGCTCGTATCGTATATCCATTTTCCCGGCTTCAATCTTGGACAGATCCAGAATGTCATTGATCAGTCCCAGCAAACCCTTGCCGCTGTTTCTGATCCCTTTTATATACTCCATCTGCCGGGGATTATCCCGGATCTGTTCTTCCAGGATCTCAGCAAACCCCAGAATCGCATTCATGGGGGTTCTGATTTCATGACTCATATTTGCCAGAAATTCACTCTTTGCCCGGTTGGCACTTTCAGCCTTGTTTTTGGCTTCTTCCAGCTTCCGGTCGGTTTCTTTTCGCAGCGTGATATCACGAATAATCCCCACGGCATGCCAGTAATCTTTGATAAACATATCGGATAAAGACAGCTCTACAGGAAATGTATGCCCGTCCTTATGCAATGCTTCCAACTCCAGGGTGGCGCCAACAGCCGCGCCCTTGCCTGTTTTCTGGAACTTGCGGAATGCTTTCTGGTGGGCCGCGTGATATTTTTCTGGGGCCATCAGATTATGAAAATTCCTGCCACGAACCTGGTCATAAGAATACCCGAATAATGATTCGGCTGTTTGGTTCCAGAAGAGCACCTCACCCTGGCCATCTATGACGATAATGGCATCTTTTGCCGATGCGGTAATTCTATTCAACAATTCTTCCCGCTCTTTGAGCTCCTCCTGCACTTGTTTATGCCTGGTGATATCCCTGGAGATACCAAAGGTCCCGATCACCTTTCCCTGCTTATCAAACATGGGCATCTTTGAACTTAGTGCCCAGGTCTCCGTACCGTCTTCCCAGGTTTCTTTCTCTTCAATGTCTATAAGCGCTTTGCCTGTTTTAATGATTCTCTCTTCATCGGAATGGGTGTTTCCAGCATGAGGACTTGAGAACAGATCCTGATCCGATTTCCCGATCAGCTCGTCGGGTTCATTAAATCCATGCTTGAATGCAGTCGAATTACTAACTCGTATAAATCTGTTTTCAACATCCTTAAAATAAAGGCGATCCGGGATATGTTCCATCAAAGTGTTCAACAGCCTGCATTCTCTTTCCAGTAAATAAAGGGTTTCTTCCAGCTGACGGGTAATATCTTTCCGTTCCTGCAGATTTGTCTCCAGCTCCTCACCCATCCGGTTGATCCCTGTGGCAAGTGAATCTAAAGCTTCATTGCCGGCAAGGCTGTCCAGTCTGACTGAATAATCGCCGTGGACAAAGTTCTTTACGGCCTCCAGGATCTTCAGGATCTGCGTATCAGGGATTTGTTCCTTCATAAGACATGTATCAATATCATAAGATTCTGATAAGAGTTCAATATATATGCCATAGGACATAATCGCCTGTTATGATGCTGTTTGAATGAGATTTCAGCAACAAACCCCGTATCTAAATTCACGAAATACACTTAGAACTTCCGACATATCGTGAATCACAGCCTGAGAGTCGACTGCAAAACGATCCCTCATCTCCTGCAGGTAAAGGATAGTGGCCGAAGTAAACATCCGGGCTTGGTTGATGGTGTAAAAATCAATATCTTGCCGGCTATAAAAATGCCATATAATCCGGGCAGTATTAAAACGGCCCGGAAATGACCCGTAAACCGGGAGGCCTGTGATTAAACCCAGGAGCAGAGATGACAGGAGTATTTAGAAAACTGGCACCACCCGGAAAATGGAGAACTCCGGTCATCCTGGTATCCGGGATCCTGGCAGGACTGATCCTTTACCTCATACATATTTCCAGGGTCGCCTCTTATCTCTCTGACGACCCCTCCACCTGCGTGAACTGCCATATCATGGCGCCCCAGTATGCTACCTGGAGCCACAGTGCACACAGGGAGAAGACCAACTGCAATGACTGCCATGTTCCTCATAACAATGTTCTGAATAAATATTATTTTAAAGCAAAGGATGGTATGAGGCATGCCACCATTTTTACGCTCAGAAAGGAACCCCAGGTCATCTTCATCAAAGAGGCAGGAAAAAAAGTGGTGCAGGAAAACTGCATCAGGTGTCATGAGAAACTGCTTACCGATGAGAAAGTAAAAAGTCATACCATGGTCTTTCAGGATCAGCGAAGCGAAAGGCCTTGCTGGGATTGTCACCGGGAAACTCCTCATGGCCGGGTAAACAGCTTGTCCAGTGTACCCTATGCCAGGGTTCCTGTTGTGGTAAACCCTGTCCCCGACTGGTTTAGGCGAGTGAAAAAATAAACTGAAAATAAAGAAACATGAACTCCTTCAGTAATCAGATCAAGCAGAAGCCCTGGCTGGGCTGGTTATTATTTCTTTGCACCATCGTGGTGGTATTTATGCTTGGGCTCCTTGCTTCCTCCATCCTGGAGAGGCGTGCAGAGGCTGCCTATGCCTTTACACCCCAGGTGCAGTATGGCCAGTTTGAACCCAGAAATGAAATCTGGGGACAGAACTTCCCCATGCAGTACCAGAGTTATAAAAAAACATCAGACACCCTGTTCCGGAGCAAATACAACGGTTCGTCCGTGATCGATATGCTGGAAGTGGATCCCAGGCTTGTGGTGCTATGGGCAGGATATGGATTTTCAAAGGATTATAAGCAGGGCAGGGGGCATTCCTACGCCGTGGAAGACATCAGGAACACGCTGAGGACAGGAGCTCCGGTGGAGGGCGGACAAAGCCCCATGCCCAATACCTGCTGGAGCTGCAAAAGTCCGGATGTGCCACGACTGATGAATGAACTGGGAGTTGCCGGATTCTACCGGGGGACCTGGGAAACCAGAGGTGCCGACGTGGTTAACAGCATTGGTTGCGGGGATTGCCACGATGCCGAAAGCATGGAGCTGCAGATCTCCAGGCCGGCCCTTCAGGAGGCCTTTGAAAGAATGGGAAAAAACATCGAGGATGCCTCCCACCAGGAGATGCGCTCACTGGTATGCGCCCAGTGCCACGTGGAATACTACTTTTCAAAGTCTGTGGAGGAGGGTGTCCCCTATCTCACCTATCCCTGGGATCGTGGATTTTCCGTGGAAGCCATGGAAGAATATTACGACGCCAACGGGTTTGCAGACTGGACCCACCAGCTTAGCAGGGCACCCATGCTGAAGGCCCAGCATCCCGGCTATGAAACCTATATGACCGGGGTCCATGCATCAAGGGGTGTTTCCTGTGCCGATTGCCACATGCCCTTTATGAGCGAAGGGGGACAAAAATATACCGATCATCATATCCAGAGCCCGCTGAACAATGTGGCCAATTCGTGCCAGGTCTGCCACCGGGAAGAAACCTCCCGGCTGCTCGGCGATGTATACGAGCGTCAGGACCGGATTATCGAAAACCGGGATAAGCTGGAAGAGTTGCTGGTCAGATGCCATGTGGAAGCTAAGCTGGCCTGGGATCTGGGGGCTGGCGAGGAACAGATGACCGCCATCCTGCAGGATATCAGGCATGCCCAGTGGAGATGGGACTATGCGGCAGCAAGCCACGGGGCATCCTTCCACTCTCCGGTGGAGATATCCAGGGTGATCGGAACGGGAATCAGCTTGGCCCAGGAAGGAAGAATCAAGCTGAGCCGCCTGCTCTACTCCCTGGGTTATAAGGAGGAGGTCCCATATCCGGAAATCGCCACCAAGGCTGAGGCCCAAGCCTTTATCGGACTGGATGCCGCAGCCCTGAAAGCGGAAAAGAATCTTTTTCTTCAAACAGTCGTTCCGGAATGGAACCGGAAGGCCATGGAAAGGGAGGCTGGCTACACCGTTAAAACATTATTTGATTAGCTGTCCCAATGCGAAACACCCGGCTACTCCGGCTCCCCCTGGCCGTCTTCTTCACCATCCTGCTCCTGCTGATCCCCGTCCAGCTGAAGATTGAAAACCCCATGCTGCTTCTGGAACGTTTCCTGCCGGGGGGAGGCTGGTTCGAAATCGCCGCGATCGCCCTCTATGGCGCCATCGTGGCCTATCATATGCAGGATCCTTCCAAAGTACAGATCTGGCGGAGGTATACCTGGCTGGCCTTTTCGCTGATCTTCTTCTCCCAGCTGATCCTGGGACTCTTTGGATTTGAAAGATTCCTGATGACCGGGAAACTGCATTTGCCCATACCCATGATGATCCTCGGCGGTCCCCTTTACCGGGGACACCTTTCTGTCATGAGTATCCTCTTTGTAAGCACCCTGGTCCTTTCCGGGCCAGCCTGGTGCAGTCACCTGTGCTACTTTGGGGCCATCGATTCCGTCGGCGCGAAAGGAAGAACCAGGCGCTCCCCCATTCGGTACAAATGGGCCCTGAAATCCACCGTCCTCCTACTGGTTATTGCAGCAGCCCTGTTGCTGAGATGGATGAAAGTCCCTGTCTTAAGCGCTACCCTGCTTGCCCTTGGTTTTGGAGTTATCGGACTGGGCATTATCCTTCTGGTCTCCCGAAAGGAGGGACGGATGGTACACTGCACGGCCTATTGTCCCATCGGCACTATCGTGAACCTGACCCGCTTTGTAAATCCCTTCCGCCTGAGCATCGACCGGGAAAGCTGTACGGACTGTATGGCCTGTACTTCCAAATGCAAATACGATGCCCTGAATCCGGAGGATATCGCTGCCAGAAAACCGGGACTCACCTGCACGCTTTGTGGCGACTGCCTCTCCTCCTGCCATTCAGGATCCCTGCATTACCGTTTTCCCGGACTTTCAACCCGGGCTGCCCGGAACCTTTATCTGGCCATTACCATTTCCCTGCACGCGGCCACGATGGCCCTGGCCAGGATTTAGCAGCGTTTTTTTGATCTGAAGAATTTTCCGTAATTTCCCGGAACAGACCAGGGTTTGATATGAACGGACTTAGCAAAATATTGCAGGATACTCTGGGGATTGCGCCTGAGAATCAGACCAAGCTCTTTTATTCCGTGTTGATCCTCGTGGCTTTTGGGCTTATCCGCTTTGCCATGCTGAAGATAGTCTGGCGGCTGACAGAGGATCCAAAAACGCGTTATACCTGGAAACGTACCGCCTCGTTTACTTTGGGGACCCTCACTCTGATCATGATCGGCAGTGTCTGGATCCGTGCCATGAGCCAGTTCGGGGCCTTTCTGGGACTGCTCACAGCCGGTCTGGCCATAGCGCTCAAGGATTTGCTTACCAATATTGCCGGGTGGATCTTTATCCTGGCCCGTAAACCCTTTGGTCTGGGCGACCGGGTGCAGATAGGGGATCTGGCAGGAGATGTGATCGATATCCGTATCTTCCAGTTTACCCTCCTGGAGATCAGAAACTGGGTGAAGGCCGATCAGAGCACCGGAAGGATTATTCATGTGCCAAACGGAATGATCTTCACAAAAGCTCAGGCCAACTATACCTCCGGATTTAAATTTATCTGGAATGAAATAGCGGTGCTGCTTACTTTCGAGAGCAACTGGCAACTTGCCAAGGAGATCCTGCTGAAGATCATCCGGGAACACTCGGAGGACCTGTCTGAAGATGCCGAAAAGAAGATCATGGAAGCTTCCAAGAAGTATATGATCTACTACACGCACCTGACCCCTACGGTCTATACCACGGTGGAACCAAGTGGCGTATTGCTTACCATGCGTTTCATATGCGATCCCCGCAAAAGAAGAGCCTCCGAGCACGAAGTCTGGGAAGAGGTTCTGAAGGAGTTTGCCAGGCACAGGGAGATCGAATTTGCCTATCCCACGCAGCGTTTTTTCACCCGGCCTGCCGAAAAGGACGATTCGCCCCTTTAGTCCACCTCCAGCACCAGCACAGAACGGGCCGGAAGGGTCAATTCCAGTTTTCCCTTCTTAAATCCGGCTCCCTCATAGGCCACCGGGACCACCTCATCCGGATTGGCAAAGCTGTTGTGGCTGTCCATCCCGGCAGAGCTAAGCAGCTGACCACTTACTTTTCCGGAGGATTTTTCCTGAAGTTCAATCTCCATATCAATGGAGTTTAGGGGATCGATATTTACCAGGGAAAGGTGGATTCGCCCCTCCTGATCCATACTGGCACTGGCACTGACCGCAGGCAGGGACTCGCCTCCATACTCGTAGACAGGCCCTTCCAGTATCTGTGGCAATAAAGTGGCATCGTGATGGACCTGATACAGGTCATATATGTGATAAGTAGGAGTCAGTAACATTTGCTCTCCCTCGGTAAAGATCAGGGCCTGCAACACGTTGATGGTCTGAGCAATATTGGCCATTCTTACCCGGTCGCACCTGGCATTCAGGTAGTTCAGGGTCAGGGCTGCTACCAGGGCATCCCGCATGCTGTTTTGCTGATAAAGGAACCCCGGGTTGGTACCGGGCTCCACATCATACCAGGTCCCCCACTCATCGAAGACCAGGGCCACCCGCTTTTCCGGATCATATTTATCCATAATTTCCATATGGCGGTCAATGGCGGTTTCGATGTGCAGGCACCTTTTCAGGACCTCGAAATAGTGATCCTCTCCAAAGCCCGTGGCTTTCCCCTTATTGCTCCAGTTGGTGGTATAGTAATGAAGGGACAGGCCGTCCATCTGCCAGTGAGGCACCTTTTTCATCAGGGTTTCGGTCCACCCGAAATCCTCCGCATTGGCTCCGCCGGCGATTTTAAATAATCTTTGCTCCCCGTAAGACCTGCAAAAGGTGGCGTAGCGGCGGTACTGGTCTGCATAGAAATCGGCGCTCATATTGCCGCCGCATCCCCAGTTTTCATTCCCCACGCCCCAGTACTTCACACCCCAGGCACTCTCCCGTCCGTTGGTCCTGCGAAGATCGGCCATGGGACTGATGCCGTCGAAATTCAGATATTCCACCCACTGCGACATCTCCTGTACCGTGCCGCTACCCACATTTCCACAGATCACCGGTTCCGTTCCCAGCTGCTCGCAAAGCTCCATAAATTCATGGGTCCCGAAGCTGTTGTCTTCGGTAACTCCACCCCAGTGCGTATTCACCATTTTTGGCCGCAGGGCAGGATCTCCGATTCCATCCATCCAGTGATACTCATCGGCAAAACATCCCCCCGGCCATCTCAGGTTGGGAATGGCAATCTGGCGAAGAGCCTCCACCACATCGTTCCGGATGCCCCTGGTATTGGGAATTTCGGAATCATAGCCCACCCAGTATCCCCCATAGATGCAGTGGCCCAGATGCTCGGAGAAATGGCCGTAAATATGACGGCTGATCGTTTCGCTGCCAGTTGTGGTTTCCACCTGAAGATAAGCGGATTTTTCGCCGGCCCGGGTTTGGGAAATAAGGGGCGTGCCCAGGGCGAAAATAAAAGCAGCAGCAGACAGGAAGTGTACTTTCATCTGTTCAGTTTTTTGTTTTGTTTAGTCGGATTACCCCGAAGGGCTCCTCTCAGTTAAACTTAGTACATTTTTTGCAAAAAAACCACGGGCCTTTGATTATCTGTGGGTTTGGGTCATGTTTGAAGGAACCGCAATAATAAAATCTGCTTTCCCGAACGCTTCCTCTTCCAGGATATCCACCTCCTCCTGGCTCACTGTGGAAATGGTCAGGATTTTCAAATCCGGCCTGCTGCGCCTGAGGAACCAGTTCATGCTCTCAAAATCGTCGGAATGATAGGCCCCGTTGTAGTGGACGAAGAGTTTTCCCGGTTTCCAGTGCTCCAGGATAAAGTGAGCCATGGTGGCGTCCTTAATAGCCTGGGCATCAGCGAGATTGATACTTCCATGCCACCCCATGGGACCGGTGCCGGCCATGGGCATAGTGCTTTCGCCCGCAGGAGCAATTGAATCGCTCACCGGACTGAGGGTATCGGCCACAGGAGTGCCGGGCACAGGAGTCTCCGGCATCGTGCTTTGTGACATGGAACTCCTTCCGGAACCCATCAGCTGTCTGTAACAGTTGAGAGAAGTATCGTACTCCAGGGGAAGGGGCGCCATGTAGGATAAAGCCTTTTCGCTGAGGCTGTCCAGGGAGGCCACTCCCTTTTTAAATACCATATTGGCATAACGCCTCGGAATATTGCTGGCCACAAAAGTCAGACCGTTCCCTTTCGCCAGCAATACCAGGGGTTTATAATCGGTTTGGTAGTTCTTCCACAATCGGGCCTCCTCCTCGAATTTCTCCTCCGTGATCAAGCCGGCCAGGTATTCGTCCAGGATCAGCTGGTTATCGGCCTCGAACATCTCGGCTCCCAGGATAAGCTCCTTCCCCCTGGCCGCCAGCAGGTCGGTGGTCAGTTCCAGCTGGAGCCAGTGAGAGATGGGATTGGTATGGTATTCTCCAAATAACACGATATCGGCTCCCGATGCCTGCTCCAGCATTTTCTCGTATTTAACCTTCCTGCCATCCTCGCGAAACAGCCTGTAAGCGGCTTTTTGAGCATTTAATGCAAGGCTGAAGGATCCGGCAACAATAAGCAGCATGAAAGTTTTCAGGTATATTTGTTTTTTGGAAATCATCTTCTTGGTATTTTTAGTTGACAAAAGTACATGTTAATTGTTACTTGAAGATAACAACTGAACAACTCAATGGTTCCGAAAAATAAGATAGCCATCCTGGTATTTCATCCCCTGCTTCACAAATCCAGGGTAAACAGCTTGCTGGTGAATGCGGTGAAAGAGCTCCCGGGAGTGAACCCCAGGATCATGTATGATCTCTACCCCGATTTCGCCATTGATGTAAAAGAAGAGCAGGAGGTCTTGCTGAACCACGATATCATCATCTGGCAGCACCCCTTATACTGGTATAGTTCACCCTCCCTGCTTAAAGAGTGGACCGATCTGGTGCTGGAACACGGATTTGCCTATGGCAGGGAAGGAAGGGCCCTGGAAGGGAAAAAAGTGATGTCGGTCATCTCAGCAGGTGGCAGAAGGAATAACTACGGATCCGTGGAGGGCGTAAAGTTTTCCATACGCCAGCTGCTTGCCCCCTTCGAGCAGACAGTAAGCCTTTGCCGGATGGACTACCTTCCTCCCTTTGTAACACATGGAACCCATCTCATGAACAGGGAACAAATTGAGAAAACAGCTGAAACCTATGCCTCCGTGATACAGGGTCTTCTGGAGGACAGCTTCCGGGAAGAAGAGCTTTTGCAAAAAGAGTACATCAATGATATAATTCTCTAGCCAATGCAGGAACAGGTTTTTTTCCAAAATGCCCTGGTTTATCTGATTGCTGCAGTGATCTCGGTCCCGGTAGCCAAAAGGCTGGGCTTCGGATCGGTGCTTGGATATCTTCTGGCCGGAATGATTATCGGTCCTTTTGTGCTGGGCTATATCGGGAGTGAAGGAGAAGATGTGATGCATTTTGCTGAATTTGGTGTGGTCATGATGCTCTTTCTGATCGGGCTGGAACTCAAACCCAATTTGCTATGGGGTATGCGAAGGTCCATTTTTGGCCTGGGGGGCCTGCAACTGTTGCTTTCGGCCCTGGTGATTGGTTCCGTGGCGGTATTCCTGGGCCAATCGATCGGTGCAGGCCTTGCCATTGGCCTGACGCTGGGACTCTCTTCCACGGCCATAGTCCTGCAGACCCTGGAGGAGAAAGGACTGATGAAACAGGCTTCCGGGAAAGCCTCCTTTTCGGTGCTTATCCTTCAGGATATAGCCGTGGTACCTATCCTGGCAATGATCCCCCTTCTGGCAGGAAGTGCCCTTTCACAGGGCCAGGATCCCCGGGAGATTCAGTACCTTTGGGGGCTGGAGATAAGCGGTTGGGTCCAGGTGGCCCTGATGCTCACCGTTATTTCTTTCATTATAGTTGCCGGTCTCTACCTGGTGAAATATGTTTTCCGGATCATTGCCCGAACAGGGCTCAGGGAGATCTTCACAGCAGCGGCCCTCCTGCTGGTGATTGCCACCGCTGCCCTGATGGAGCTGGTGGGGCTTTCTCCTGCCCTGGGGGCCTTTCTCGCCGGTGTCGTTCTGGCTAACAATGAATACAGACATGAACTGGAGGCCGATATAGAACCTTTTAAGGGCCTGCTGCTGGGGCTTTTCTTCATCTCGGTAGGGGCCAGTATCAACTTCAGCCTGCTGGCCTCGTCGCCGGGCACGATCCTTTCCCTGCTGGCCGCACTCATTGGTATTAAGTTTTTGATCCTGTTCATCCTGGGCAGATTCTTTGGGATCCGGGGAGGGCAGAATACCATGTTTGCCTTCTCTCTGGCCCAGGGAGGAGAGTTTGCCTTTGTTCTGGTTGCCTTTACTGCTGAAAACGGGGTGATTACTTCCGGTGTTTCTGCCATTCTTTTCCTGGTGGTGGCACTCTCCATGGCGGTAACCCCTCTGCTTCTGCTCCTTAACGATAAATGGATTATGCCACGGGTATGCAGGACTGAAAACACCGGGGAGGAGGACTCCATCGGGGAGGAGGACTCCATCGATGAGGAAGAGACTCCCCTGATCATAGCCGGATTCGGAAGATTCGGGGTGGTGTTAGGCAGATTCTTGATTGCCAATGGATTACGCGCCACCATCCTGGATGATAACCCGGAGAATATAGATGTGCTCCGGAGATTCGGATTCAAGGTCTACTATGGAGATGCCAGCCGCAGCGATCTTCTGGCATCAGCAGGAGCCTACAAGGCGAAAGTACTGATTGTAACCGTGGAAAACCGTGAAAAATCCCTGAAGATCATAGACCTGGCCCGGCGCAACTACCCCCATTTGAAGATACTGGCCAGGGCGGTCAGCCAGGAACACACCTATGATCTTCTGGACCGCCAGGTGGACGGATTCAAACGGGATGTCTTTGAGTCGTCTCTGCACCTGGGCATGCAGGCCTTAACACACCTGGGATACAACAATTACCGGGCCTACAGGCTGGCTCAGACTTTTCGCAAACACAACCGCAAGGTGCTTTACGAACTGCACAAACACCACCGGGAGGATGAAAACAAGTATCTCACGGAGACTAAAAGGCATGCCCTGGAGCTGGAGGAGCTGTTCCGTGCCGAAAAAAAAGACCAGGCTTACAGCAGGGACAGCTCCTGGGATATCAGTTCAAGACGGGAAGAGGCCAGGAAGCTCCAGACCCCGCCTACAGAAGAATAGCATTAAATAAAAGCTTGTAACTTGCCTGGGTAGAGGTCCGGAACTGGGGCCCGAATCCAAACAGGACATATTGGCCCTTTCCCTTCTCCATCCAGATCAGGGCTGCCTTGTTCCCCATCTTCTCCTCGCCCGACGCATATCCCGAAAGAAGTATATCTTTTTCCGGATAGGTTCCGATCACCCGCCGGTCCATATCAAATTTAGGTATGGAAGTGGTGAATACCGGGCGGCCCCTTGAAAACACCCCGATACTTTCAGGCATTCCCAGGGTAAGCGGATGATCAGCTATCAGATTAACCTTAACCAGGCTGCCCGGAACAGACAAGCCGGCTTTAGCCAGACCAGGCGAAATATCGCGGAAGGGCAGACTGAATTCCTCTTCGGAGTCTTTATGCTTGATCTTCAGCATTCCCTCAAATAAACGGGCCGACCGTCCCCAGGCAATAATGGTCCCCCCCTGATCGCTGAAGCTCATCAGTTTCTCAAGCCCTTCCTTTTCAATCCCCTTCACATAGTCGGGATGATAGCTCCCCATGTAGTAGGTTTCCCCGGTCTTTTGCTTGCCGCTCATCAGGATCTCCTTGTCGGTGTCGGGGAAGATGATCACATCGAATGTCCCGGCCAGACCGGTCCCTGCAAAATCTCCGGGATGCAGTACCGTAAAGGGTATGTGATAGCTGTCGAACAGGAAGCGGGTCCACCCGGCATCCATATCATGAAACCAGGTCTCCACCAGGGCAATCCGGGGCAGCTTTACGGGGGCAGAGGGAAGAGCCCGTTTGTCGCGCAGTACTCCGGGTTGAAAGGGAAGAGATTCAAGCAGTTCATCCCAGGCCCCATTTGAGGATCCCTGGTAGACCAGAAAACTTCCTGCCCCGTAGGACTGTCCCGCCACATCAGTTTCAGTCAGAAGCCGTTCCACCTTGATTCCCATTTCCAGGGCCTTGAAAACAGCACGGAAGGATTCATTGGAGGTGACCGGCAGGAGGATGGCAGCGGCCTCCGGCTTCTCCCCTTTCAGGTCATACTCGCCTTCCACCTTCGTGAGCTTTGCTTCCAGTTCGCTGTGGCGCGTATTAATTTCAAACGAGCTGACATGCCGATGGAGCGGCAGCGACCAGCTGGTGATATCATAGGGCTCAATCAGCTTGCCGCCGGGAGTATAGTGACGCTCGGGATACTCCTGGGCTTCCATCACCTCCTTGATAAAGGGCCTGAAGGGCTGGGCCAGAGGGATCACTACATCTCCGGCCTTATAAACCTTTCCATCAAGAATAAGCTGCTCGTCCAGGGTGAAAACCTCCACGCCATGTTCCTTCATCAGCCTGACCAGGTTGACCAGTTCTCCCTGGTCATGCTGTTCCTCCGGCATGATGTAATAAAAGGGCGCCTCACTTCTGCCCAGTTCCACCTGCTCCCTGCACATCCTGTTCCGGAAAGCAAGGATATCTTCCCTGTACAGGGAGGCCGTCTTGAAAATGGAAGCGGTGGAGGAGAGTTCCAGGTCAACGATATCGCCCAGGCGCCACCAGCCCCCCTCCCAGGGAAGCAGCATATTGATACTCTTCTTGTATTCAGAAAGGCCCTTCCCTCCAACCTGCAGCTCGGTAGGCTCAATGTAAATGGGTGTGGCAGTCTGTACGCTGGCCGCCTCGGTCAGAAAGCCAATGACATTTTTCCAGATACAGGTCTCTGTTGATCCGGGCCAGTAGTCGTCAAAAAGGTAGTGCTGGGCAACCCCTGCCAGTCCATCGGCGGTAATATCGGTGGCCATATGCTGTCCGAATACACCGCTCCAGTGGAAAATACCGGCAGGTACATTCTCTGCAATGGGATCATGATTGGGAGGGACAAAGTAACGGGGTCCGGTGGATCCCATCTGGTGCTTCTCCACCATAACCTGCGGGAACCAGGTCTGGTTGTATATCCTGGCAATGGCTTTGGTGTCGTCCTGGCTCAGGATCACAAAATCGCGGTTGTTGTCATGACCCACATATTTATGGTAAACGGCCGGCAGCGAGGCTCCCTCATACCTGGTATCTTTGTGTTTCAGATAATCTTCCACGATCAGGTTCATCCCGTCCGGATTGTGACAGGGAACCATCATATAAACCACGTTATGGAGCCACTCCTCTTTTTTCGGATCGTCGGTGCTGGCAAAATCATAGGCAATCAGCGGTGCCGACTGGGTAGGGGCCACTTCCGAAGAGTGCATGGAGAGCGTGGCCAGTACAAAGACCTTTCCGTCGCGAACCATTCCCTGCAAATCCTCCTGCCCGAGATCCGGATTCAAAGCCAGCTCCCGGTTAATCTCTTTCAGCCTCTCCAACTGGGCAATATTCTCTGCGCTGGAGATAAAAGCAATGTACATGGGCCTGCCCATGGGCGAGGTTCCGATCTGTTCCAGGTAAATACGCTCCGATTCCCCGTCCAGCTTCCGGAGGTATTCGATCAACTGCTCATAATGGAAAAGCTTTCTGTCCGATCCCGGTTCAAAGCCGAAAAAATCAGCCGGTTTTGTAAAAGAAGCCTCCTGTGCCACAAGACCCAGCAAAGCAAAGATCATGGCCATGGTAAAAACTGCCCTTTTTTTCATATATGTCTTAAGATTTTAACGGATCACCCGATCCAGATGGTTTTTATGTTCACAAATTCCTTGATTCCTTCCTCCGAAAGCTCCCGGCCATACCCCGATTTCTTGGAGCCCCCGAAGGGAAGCCGGGGATCTGACTTGACCATGGCATTGACAAATACGGCACCTTCTTCGGCCCCTTTAATAAAGAGTCCGGCCGAAGCCTCCGATTCGGTAAAAAGCTGCATCCCCAGCCCGAAGGCCGTATGGTTGGACAACTCCAGGGCATGCCCGGGAGAACTGGCCTCCGAAATGGCAAAAACAGGTCCGAACACCTCTTCCTCAAAGACCGGCATTCCGGGAAGCACAGCGGTCAGAATGGTGGGCTGGTAGAAGGCCCCCTTCCGTTCTCCTCCCAGGAGCAGTCTGGCTCCCATCTCCAAGGATCTGTTTACCTGGTCCTCCACCTCTTTGGCCTGCCTGACAGAAACCAGCGGCCCCACCTGGGTTCCTTCCTCCATGGGATCTCCCATCACCAGTTCCTTGACCCTGGCCACCAGGAGCGGAACAAAATCTTCAGCGATCCAGGACTCCAAAATAAAACGTTTGGCTGCAATGCAGCTTTGTCCCCCGTTCTGCATCCTGGCAGGGAGGGCCAGATGAAGCGCAAGCTCCCGGTTGGCATCGTTCAGGACCACAAAGGCATTGCTGCCTCCCAGCTCAAGCACACATTTTTTCAGATTCTTTCCGGCTTCAGAGGCCACGGACACCCCTGCCTGTTGACTCCCGGTGAGGGTGACCGCCTTTACATATTCACTGGCAATAACCGCTGCCACCCGGTCCGAACCAATGGCCAGGTTCTGAAAAACCCCTTCTTCAAATCCTGCCTCCCTGAATAAGCGATCCATGGTCGCGGCACAGCCCTGCACATTGGAGGCGTGTTTAAGAAGCACCGTATTCCCTGCCATCAGAGCAGGGGCAGCAAAACGGAATACCTGCCAGAAGGGAAAGTTCCAGGGCATAACGGCCAGGACAGGTCCCAGGGGTTCAAATACAATACGGCTTTCCTCGGCCTCTGTCTCCACCACCCTGTCCTGCAGGAAAAGTGCTGCGTTCTCCGCATAATATTCACAGACCCAGGCACACTTCTTTACTTCGGCCCGGGCTTCTGTAATCGGTTTTCCCATCTCCCGGGTAATCTCCTCTGCCAGCTCCCGGCTTCGTTCACGAAGCAATGCAGCCACCCTGTTGATCATCACTGCTCTCTCCTCAAAAGAGTTCAGCCTGTATGTTTCAAAGGCGGTTTTGGAGCGTCCCAGCCTTATGGCCAGGCTCATATCCGATAACTGCGGGTAATTAATGATCCTTGATGGATCAAAGGGATTGATGCTCTTCAGGACCGCCATGTTAATCCGGGGAGTTTAAGGGTATTGTGCAATTTAGAAGATTCGGTGGTTTTATCAAAAATAATAATATTTTTACCTTCATTAACAAAGCCCTCAGAATATGTTCGTACGTTTCCTGGTCCTTCCGGGTCTTCTGCTGCTCTTTTTTGTCTGCGATCAAAAAAAGGAAATCAGCATCCACAGCACCCTGAGCGACCCGAAGGCCACCTCCATGGCCACGGCCCTTTTTAACAATCTGCAGGAGATTTCCGGGGACCATATCCTGGTGGGGCATCAGGATGCCCTGGCCTATGGTTTGGGATGGAAAGGAGAGTCCTTCCGGACCGATATCAACGATGTACTGGGTGATCATCCGGCCCTGTTTGGATGGGATCTGGGACATATGGGAGATCCGGAAAATATCGACGGGGTTCCCTTCGAGGATATGAGAAAATGGGCCATAGCGGTCTACGAAAAAGGAGGGTTGAATACCTACAGCTGGCATATGCGAAACTATGCCACCGGGGGAAGCAGCTTGGACCGGGATTCCTGTGTCGAAGCCTGCCTGCCGGGAGGCCGGGTGCACGAAGTCTATCTGGAGCGGCTGGACCAGGCTGCGGAGTTCTTTTCCGGCCTGACCAATCAGGAAGGGGAGTTGATCCCGGTCGTTTTCCGGCCCTTCCACGAAATGACCGGATCCTGGTTCTGGTGGGGTCGCGGAAACTGTTCCGCTGAACAGTATAAAACGCTATTTCGCTTCACCATGGATTATCTCCGCAATGAAAAAGGGCTGCATCAGCTTATCGTCGCTTATTCCAGCGATCGGTTTGAAACGGCTGAACAGTATATGGATTTCTACCCCGGCGACAACTATGTGGATGTGATGGCCTTTGATGACTATCACGGCCTGTCGGCCAAAGAGAGGCCCCCTTCGACCATCCATATGCTGGAAATACTCGATTCGCTCTCTTCGGCACACCGGAAGATAATGGCCATTTCGGAAACCGGGCTTGAGACCATTCCCAATGAAAAGTGGTTTACAGGGGTGGTACTGCCGACCCTGGATGCCAATGAATCGACCCGGAAAGCAGCCTGGATCCTCTTCTGGCGTAACGGCCGGCCGGACCACTTCTATGCTCCTTACCCGGGGCATCCCGCAGCTCCCGATTTCATTGAATTACGCGAGCGCATTCCCCGTAGCTCTGCTGCGGGGTAAGCGAGCACATTTAAAATAAACAATTAATCGATGATTCCTCGCAGCTTGCTGCGAGGAGAATCAATTCATGAACCACGAACGGATGCTCTCTCTTTCGGAGCTCCCCGGACTCTATCATTAAACACTTGCATTTAAACATACACGAACTCCCATCCTGCTGCTATGCAACTGAAAGCTCTCGATATACTGATTATTTGTGCCTATCTGGCCTCCACCATTGTCATCGGCCTGGTCATGAAGAAGCGCGCCCAGAAAGACAAGACCGCCTATATGCTGGGTGGCAACAAACTGCCCTGGTATATGCTGGGACTGAGCAACGCATCGGGCATGTTCGATATATCAGGGACCATGTGGCTGGTTACCCTGGCCTTTGTTTACGGATTAAAATCCATCTAAATCCCCTGGCTCTGGCCGGTCTTTAACCAGATTTTCCTGATGGTCTTTCTCTCCATCTGGCTCAGGCGATCCAACGCCACCACCGGAGCCGAATGGATACGGACCAGGTTTGGTTCAGGAAGAGGAGGAGTGCAATCGCACTGGATCGTCGTGGCCTTTGCGCTGATCAGCTGCCTGGGTTTCCTGACCTATGGCTTTATCGGACTGGGTAAGTTTGTGGAGATCTTTATTCCCTGGGAGCTCGTATCGCCTTATGTTCCCTTTGAGGTGGCTCCGCAATATGTGGCCCATGTGTACGGAATTGTCTTTACGCTCTTTGCCATGTTCTATGCCATCCTGGGCGGGATGAGCAGTATCGTCTGGGCCGATGTGATCCAGTACACCATTATGACCATCTCGGCTATAGTGATCGGGGTGATCGCCATGAATGCCTTATCGGATTTTCCCCTCCTGGTGCCTGAGGGCTGGATGAATCCTTTTTTCGGGGCCCGGCTTGATCTGGACTGGACAGGGATCATCGATGAGGTGAATGAAAAGATCATCAGCGATGGTTACTCCCTCTTTGGGATCTTCTTCAGTATGATGCTCTTCAAAGGGGTCCTGGTCAGTCTTGCCGGGCCTGCACCCAACTACGACATGCAGAAGATACTATCCACCAAATCGCCCAGGGAGGCGGCCAAGATGTCGGGCTTTGTATCGGTGATCCTGATGCCCACCCGTTACTTTATGATCGCGGGCTTTGGGGTGCTTGGACTGCTCTTTTATGATCAACTGGACCTGATTGTGGGGAACCGGATAGACTTTGAACAGATTCTCCCCTCGGCCATCAGCCAGTTTGTGCCTGTGGGCTTTATGGGCTTGCTGCTGGCCGGACTGCTGGCTGCCTTTATGTCCACCTTTGCCGGGACCCTGAATGCGGCCCAGGCCTACATTGTCAATGATATTTACCTGAAGTACCTGCGACCCGATGCCTCCGGAAAACAGGTGAGCCGGACCAATTACCTCACCGGGATCACGGTGGTGGCCATCTCGGTGGTCTTCGGATTCTTCGCCCAGGATGTGAACAGTGTGCTGCAATGGATCGTATCCGCTCTTTGGGGGGCCTATGTGGTTTCCAATATCCTGAAGTGGTACTGGTGGCGCTTTAACGGATCGGGATTTTTCTGGGGCATGCTGGTGGGAATCGTATCCGCATTGATCTGCAGTAAGATCTTCGACTTCCTGGATCTGTACTACTTCCCCATTATCCTGGCAGCCTCGGCCATCGCAGCCATTGCCGGCACCTTCCTGAAACCTCCCACGGAGGAGGAGACCCTGAAGAGTTTTTATAAGAATGTGAAACCCTGGGGTTTCTGGAAGCCCATCCATGAGAAGGTAGTGGCCGAGGACCCCTCCTTTAAAGGGAATAATGATTTCTGGATGGACACCTTCAACGTCGTGGTAGGAACCATTGCCCAGACCGCCCTGGTCATCTTCCCGATCTACATTGTACTGAAGAGGATGCTGCCGCTGGGAATCTCCATAGCCATTATTGTTATTTGTTTTATCATTATGAAAAAAACCTGGTGGGACAGGCTTCCCGGCGAAAAAGCATCAGCGGAATGATCAGTCATGAGCTGAAGGATCTGAAGGAGGAACTTGAAAAAGAGTTACAGGATAATATTCTCTCCTGGTGGATGAGCTTTGCCCCCGACCGGGAACGGGGCGGTTTTTACGGTCACATCGATCATCTGAACCAGGTGGTGGAAGGAGCCGGGAAAGGAGCGGTACTGAATGCCCGCATCCTCTGGACCTTTTCAGCAGCCTACGGCTTGTACCGGAGGCCGGATTACCTGGAAACGGCCCGCAGAGCCTTTGACTATATCACCCGCTTTTTCACCGATAAGAAATACGGAGGTGTTTACTGGGAACTGGAACCCGACGGCAGTGTGCGGTCCGGCCGGAAACAGATCTATGCCATCGCTTTTACGATATACGCCATGGCCGAATATCATCTGGCCTCCGGGGACGACCGTCCCCTGAAAATTGCCAGGGGGCTCTTCCGGGATATGGAGGCCCATGCCCCGGACAGACAGCTGAATGGCTACAAAGAGGCCCTTTCCCGCGATTGGAAACCGCTGCAGGATATGCGGCTCAGTGAAAAAGACCAGAACGAAAGCAAGACCATGAACACCCACCTGCACATCCTGGAGGCCTATACCAATCTCTTCAGAATCTGGAAGGATGTTCAGCTGGAGAAGGCCCTGAAGAACGTATTGCGGCTGCTGCTGGACCGATTCGTTGACCGCAGCTCCCTGCACCTGAATCTCTTCTTTGACGACCAGTGGACCCTGAGATCCTCCCTGATCTCCTATGGTCATGACATCGAGGCCAGCTGGCTCCTGCATGAAGCAGCCGGGGTACTGGAAGACCGGGAACTGATAAGGGAAACCGGACAACTGGCCGTGAGTATGGCCCGTGAAAATCTGGCTAGTCTCGATGCAGACGGGGGACTACCCTATGAGTTCTTCCCCGAAACCGGGGAGATGGATACAGACAGGCACTGGTGGCCCCAGGCCGAGGCCCTGGTGGGGTATTTCAATGCATTCCAGCTCTCGGGCGAGCATGAGTTTCTTGCCGGGGCCCTGGAAATCCGGGCTTTTATCCGGGAACATATGATCGATCCCGCCCTGGGAGAATGGTACTGGGGAGTGGACATAAACGGGAAGCCGCAAACAGAGAAAGAAAAGGCCGGCTTCTGGAAGTGCCCCTATCATAACGGAAGGGCCTGTATGGAGATCATACGTAGAATTGAGGAACTGAACAAATCACAAATCTAAACACCTGAACCATGAGTCTTTTTCAGGAACGCCAAAAGGCCATCCGCCAGCAACATGAAACTTTGCTGGCACGAGAGAACAGGGAGCTATTCAGCACAAACGGAATTTTCAGGCGCTACCAGTACCCCGTGCTGACCCGCAACCATTTCCCCCTGGAATGGCGCTTCGATTTTAACCCGGCAAGCAATCCCCGCTTTATGGAGCGGATCGGATTTAATGCAGCCTTTAACGCCGGAGCCATCCGATGGAAGGGGAAATACCTGCTGGCTGTGCGCGGAGAAGGAAACGACCGCAAATCCTTTTTTGCCATGGCCGAGAGTCCCAATGGGGTGGACAATTTCCGCTTCTGGGAGCGGCCCCTGACCATGCCCGAAACCGGGGATCCCGACACCAACGTATATGATCTCCGGCTGACTGCCCATGAGGATGGATATATCTACGGGGTGTTCTGTACCGAGCGGAAGGATCCCGCTGCCCCCGAAGGTGACAGCAGCAGCGCCGTGGCCGCAGCCGGCATAGCCCGGACCAGGGACCTGGTGGACTGGGAACGGCTTCCCGACCTGGTCACTTATGGAGGACAACAGCGCAATGTGGTGCTCCACCCCGAATTTATCCGTGGAAAGTATGGTTTCTACACCCGTCCCCAGGATGGCTTTATCGATACCGGTTCGGGCGGAGGGATCGCCTTCGGGCTCTCCGACTCCATGGTGCCTGCAGAGGTAAAGGAAGAAAAGATCCTGGATGCCAAGACCTACCACACCATCTACGAATTGAAAAACGGCCAGGGCCCCGCCCCCATAAAAACAGAGTCCGGCTGGCTCAACCTGGCCCACGAAGTACGCAACTGTGCAGCCGGACTTCGCTATACCCTCTATATGTTTATGACGGCGCTGGAAGATCCCACCCGGGTCATCCACAAACCCGCCGGACTTCTGATGGGACCCCTGGGTGAGGAGCGGGTGGGAGATGTCTCCAATGTGCTCTTCTGCAATGGCTGGATCGCCGACGACGACGGCCGGGTATTTATCTACTATGCTTCGTCCGATACCCGCATGCATGTGGCCACCTCAAGCCTGGAACAGCTGGTGGACTACTGTAAAAATACGCCGGAAGACGGGCTGCGCTCGGCTGCGTCGGTCGAGCGTATTAACAGGCTGATCGACCGGAACAAGAATTATTTAGAGTCTTTGTAAAGGGCCATACGGCTATGAAGCTATCATATGGTGCATTCAAACGATAGCATCAAGCCCTATTTGCCCAGGATTACCTCTACCTTATTCACACTGGCCTCCGGGCAGATTGGAACCAGAGTTCCCTCCAGCTTCTTCCCGTTAAGCAGCAATTCTCTGACACCCCCGGAGACATGATCCGGATTGCTCACCTCGATGCGATAGGTGGCACCCCTGAATTTCCGGGTTACCGTGTAGCCGTCCCACGCCCGCGGGATCACCGGATTGATCCGCAAACCATCAAAGTCGGTCCGGATCCCCAGGATGTACTGGGAGATGACATAAAAGTTCCAGGCTGCCGTGCCGGTCAGCCAGCTGTTTTTGGCCTCCCCCGGTTTAAAGGCATCCTTCCCCGCAATCATCTGGGCATAGACGCAGGGCTCGGTCTTATGCAGCTCGCTGATCTCCTCCAGGTAAGGCGGACAAATCTTCCGGAAATACTCCCAGGCCGCATCCCCGTTCCCGTCCAGAACCTCGGCGATCATGATCCAGGGGTTGTTGTGGCAAAAGATCCCTGCATTTTCCTTATATCCTTCGGGATAGGTGCTGATCTCCCCATATTGCACATGGTACTTCGTGAACGCAGGATTGTTCAATACAATGCCATATTCGCAGTCGAGCCGTTCTTTCACCGAGTCCAGTGCCATTCTGGCGCGGCCATCTTCCAGTCCGATCCCGGCCATAATACACATGCCCTGCGATTCAATAAAGATCTTTCCCTCTTCGCTTTCCTCACTGCCCACCTTCTCCCCGAAATGATCATAGGCCCTGATAAACCACTTTCCATCCCAGCCGTGTTCATCCACCACATTTTTCATGGCAGCGATATGCCCTGCAGCCTCCGCGGCCTCCTTGCTGAGGCCCTGTTTCTCACAGAGCCTGACAAAGGCATCGCCATAGAGCACAAACATCCCGGCAATAAAAACCGACTCGGCCACCCCACCCTCTCTGTTCTCTGTGGTCTGGAAGGCCTCCCCCGGGGTTTCCGAGAAGCAGTTCAGATTCAGGCAATCGTTCCAGTCGGCCCGCCCGATCAGGGGCAGCCCGTGAGGTCCCGGGTGATGGACCACGTGATAAAAAGAGCGCTTCAGGTGTTCAAAAAGGGTGGCCTTACTGGATTCATCGTTATCAAAGGGAACCAGCTCATCCAGAATGGCCCAGTCGCCTGTCTCCCTGATATACTCGTCTGTGGAGAGAATCAGCCAGAGCGGATCGTCATTAAAATTACTGCCCACTGCATCGTTCCCTTTTTTGGTCAGGGGCTGGTACTGGTGGTAGGCACTCCCATCCTCGAACTGGGTGGAGGCAATGTCTATAATACGTTCCCTGGCGCGTTCCGGCACCATGTGTACAAAGCCGATCAGGTCCTGGTTGGAATCGCGGAATCCCATTCCCCGTCCGATGCCCGATTCAAAGAAGGAAGCACTACGGCTGAAGTTAAAGGTGACCATGCACTGGTACTGGTTCCAGACATTGACAGACCTGGTAAGCTCCTGTTCGGGGTGCTCCAGCCGGTATACCGAAAGCAGCTTTTCCCAGAAAGCGGCCAGTTCCTCAAAGGCCCGGTCCACATCTTCCGAAGTCCGGAAGCGGGCCATCATCTTTTCGGCCGGTTTTTTATTGATCACCTGCTTCTCCACAAACTTTTCCGCCACAGGCACCTCCACATATCCCAGAACAAAAACCAGTTCCTTCTGCTGGCACGGCTCCAGCTCCACTTTCAGGTGATGGGAGGCAGCAGGCGACCAGCCATGGGCGCGGGAGTTTCGTGAACGGCATTCCATCACCGCACCGGGAGCATCAAAGCCATTGTAGAGGCCCAGAAAAGCATCCCGGTCGCTATCCAGTCCGTCCACGTTTTCATTGACCGTATAAAAGGCATAATGATCGCGGTGTTCCCGGTATTCGGTCTTGTGATAAATGGTCGAACCTTCGATCTCCACCTGGCCCGTGGAAAAGTTACGCTGAAAGTTGGTGTTATCATCCAGGGCATCCCAGAGGCACCACTCCACAAAAGAGAAGAGCGAAAAGGAGCGCTTCCTCCTGCTGTGATTGGTGAGTTTCACCTTTTGTACCTCCCCATGATAGCCCAGCGGTACCAGATAGAGCACCTCGGCCTCCAGCTGGTCGACTTCCCCGCTAATCCGGGTATAGCCCATTCCATGCCGGCACTCATAACGGTCCAGTTCTGTTTTAACCGGCTTCCATCCTGGCGACCACACTTTTCCGTTCTCATTGATATAGAAATATTTACCTCCATCATCCACCGGCACATTGTTGTACCTGTAACGGGTGATCCTTCTCAGCCGCGCATCCTTATAGAAGCTGTATCCGCCGGCTGTATGGGTGACAATGGAAAAGAACTCCTCGCATCCCAGGTAGTTGATTCATGGATACGGGGTTCGCGGATTGGTGATTACATATTCTCTTTTTTGATCATCAAAATGTCCGAATTTCATGAAGCAGAGTATTAACACGGTTTTTTACCCGGGGAAATGCAAGGTACTTAAATTTACAATCATTACATTTATATCAAAGCAACAAATAATGAATCCTTCTGCCTTTCTGAAAATAGCTGTAGATGAGGCCTATACAGGCATGCGTGCCGGGGCGGGAGGCCCTTTTGGCGCCATTATCACCCTGGACGGCAGAATCATCGGGAAGGGCCATAATACGGTCCTGAAATCGAATGATCCAACGGCTCATGCGGAAATAAATGCCATCCGGGATGCCTGCCGCCAACGGAAGAGTCCACACCTCACCGGGGCGGTCATATATTCCAATTTCGAACCCTGCCCCATGTGTCTGGCCGCCATCTACTGGGCAGACATACGCTCCCTCTTTTACAGTCACGGGCGCAGGGATGCGGAGCTCATCGGCTTTCAGGATCAGCACCTCTATCATGAATTATCCCTGAATGAAAATCAGAGAGAGCTGCTGACCAATCGTGTTTCTGTTCCGGAAATGGAAGAGCTTATGGAAGAGTGGATGGGCATGGATGGGAAAATGTTCTATTAAAGTGCAGCACTTTTATTGGAAATCAGAGTTCATCTCTTATTTTTAAGGATGGATCTAAACCACTAAATCATATCACATCATGGACAGAAGAAATTTTATCGGAAAATCGGCCCTGGCCGCCGGAGCGTTTACCATTATACCCGAAAAGGTTTTGGCCGGAGAACAGAAAAAAAGTATGGCACCCAGTGACCGGGTGAACCTGGGATATATCGGGGTCGGGAAACAGAGCCTCGGACTGCTGAGAAGCCTGGGCGAATGCCCGGAGACCATGGTTCTGGCTGCCTGTGATGTGGACAAACTAAAACTGAATCGCTTTAAGGGGGAGGCAGAAAAAATGAATGCCTCCAAGCTGAATGGCGGAAGCCAGATCGTGGATACCTATGAGAATTACCGGGAGCTCCTGGAGAGGAAAGACATTGATGCGGTGGTGATTGCCACTCCCGACCACTGGCACGCGATGATTGCCATTGATGCAGCCAGAGCGGGCAAAGATATTTATTGCGAAAAGCCCATGGCCCTCACCGTGGCGGAAGGCAGGGCCATGGTGAATGCCACCAGGAAATACGACCGGGTTTTCCAGACCGGGAACATGCAGCGATCCTGGAGAAACTTCAGGCATGCCTGTGAGATGGTTTCCAACGGCTACATCGGGGATATCAGGGAGATCAATGTAAGTGTGGGGGATCCGGATATGGCCGTTGAACTTCCGGCAGAACCGGTTCCGGAATATCTGAACTGGGATCTCTGGGTGGGGCCATCCCTGTTCCGGAACTATCACCCGGAGCTTGCCCCTCCCATTGAGGATGACGGATGGGCCAACTGGAGGGCCTACCGGGGTTTTGGAGGGGGCCAGGTCACCGACTGGGGGGCTCATATGTTTGATATCGCACAGTGGGCCCTGGGCATGGATCAATCCGGCCCGGTGGAATTTTTACCGCCCAAAGAGAGAGGCAGCAGGGGAATGAAAATGATCTACGCCAATGGCGTTGTCATGAATCATACGGACTGGGGAAGCTTTAATGCGGTACAGTTCCTGGGCTCAGAGGGAAACATTGAGGTGAGCCGCGGTTTTTACCGCTCCGACATCGAAGGCCTCACCGAACTTGAATTGAAGGACAGTGATACCCCTCTTTATAAGAGTGATAACCACTACCAGGACTGGATAGATGCCATCAAAAAGCGCACCCGTCCGGTATCCGATGTGGAGACGGGGCACCGGACCGCTTCCCTGTGTAACATTATAAACATCGGCTACGCCCTGGAACGGCCTCTGAAATGGAAACCGGCACATGAAAAATTCATTGACGATGATGCTGCCAACAGCATGCTTGGCAGGCCCTTCCGGGGAGAATGGGACTTTAACAACATCTAAACTGACCGGAAAAATATGAACAGATTCTCTCTTGCCTTCTTACTGGCCATTGGTATCACTCTTTTGAATCCGAAGCTGCCTGCGGACAGGATCCCTTAAGTCCGCAGGAGCTCCTGGAGCTGAAAACCGCCGGGGTGGTTCAGATCAGCCCTGCCAGAAATGAAGTCATTTATTATGTATCTGCCCCCAGGGGACCCAACGATGAACCGGGTGAGGCCAACAGAAAGTACTACCGGGCATCTCTTGAAAACTGGATACCCGGCCCCCTCCTTGAAGACAGGCCGTCTGCCGGCTCTCCCCTCTTCAGTCCCGATGGCGGTTATATTGCCTTTCTCGACGCGGAAAAGGGCGAAGCCAGACAGGTCTGGGTGATGAGCGCCCATGGAGGCCCCGCAAAAAAACTGACCAACGAACCCTCCGGTGTATCCCAATTCAAATGGCAACCCGGAGAAAAGGGGATCGCCTATGTTTCCGGCGCAAAAACATCCGGTCGCGAAAAGGAGCTGAAGCAACGGGGATATGATTTTATCTTCTACGAAGAGAAGCTGAAAAACAACTATCTCCATCTGGCCTGGTTCGACGGGGAGTGGAACCAGAAAAGCGTGTGGCAGATCACCCGGGAAGGAAATGTCTGGGATTTTGAGTTTAACCGCCAGGGAACTCAGATAGCATGCTCCGTTTCACCGGATAATCTGATCGACCAGCGCTACATGTTCCGGAAAATCTTTCTCATTGACCTGGAAACCGGCCGGATGAAGCAGGTCTCCGGCAATGAGGGTAAACTGGGGCCCTATGCCTTCAGTCCCGACGGCAATTTCCTGGCCTACGCCGCTGCTCTGAACATAAATGACTCCCAGGTCAGCCAGGCCTATGTGGTAAACCTGGCTTCCGGGAAGATCTCCAGGCTGACTCCTCCCGGGTTCAAGGGTCATGTAAGCTGGGTGGACTGGAAAGACAGGGATCACCTGCTTTACCTTTCCGGAGAAGGGGTCTATCCCACTCTGAGCGTGGTACCGGTTTCGGGCGGACAAAGAGAGGTGATCCTGAATGCAGCAGATCAGGACATAATTTTTGGCACCCCGCTGTTTACTGCCGATTTCAAACATGTTGTGTTTGAAGGCTCCACGCCCTCCGACCGGAGTAATCTCTACCACTGGGACGGGAAAGGCAAACCGGAGAAGGTCACCAATCTGAACCCCTGGCTCCTGGAGAAAGTCCTGGGAAAACAGGAGGTCATTCAGTATACGGTCAGAGATGGAAAGATGATTGAAGGAATTTTGATTTATCCGGCAGGCTATGAACCGGGCAACTCCTACCCCCTGATTGTATATGTGCATGGTGGATCTGAAGCCCATGAGACAAATGGCTGGAAAAGCGGGTACTCGACCCCCGGACAGGTCATGGCCGGCAAAGGATACCTGGTCCTATATCTTAATTACAGGGCCAGCACCGGATATGGAGTCGATTTTGCTATGGAAGGGTTTATGGATCCGGCCGGAAAGGAGTTTGATGATATCGCCGATGGCATCGAGTGGGCCGTGCGTGAAAAGGGAGCCGATCCCGACCGGATCGGTATGGCTGGCGGATCCTATGGAGGCTATGCCTCTGCCTGGTTTGCCACCTACTACACCAAATATGTAAAAGCGGTCTGTATGTTTGTGGGTATCAGTAATGTAATCAGCAAGCGGGGCACCACCGACATCCCTTTCGAAGAACTTTATGTGCACTCCGGGGAGAAGCTGGAAAAACAGTGGCAGCTGGCCCTGGAACGCAGTCCCCTTTACTGGGCCCACCAGAGCAGGACCGCCACGCTGATCTACGGAGGAGCAGCCGATACAAGGGTTCACCCCTCTCAGAGCCTGGAACTCTATCGCCGGATGAAAATGAATAAGCACCCGGCCGTCAGACTGGTGCAATACCCGGGGGAAGGACATGGCAACAGGAAGCAGGTGGGCCAGATCGATGTCCTTTACAGGCAGATGGAATGGCTCGACTGGTACGTGAAGGACCTGCACCCTCTGGACGGACCCATGCCCAGGCTGGATATCAGCGACCGGTACGGACTGGACTGGAATTATTAAACCGGACAAACTAATTAAAAAGTAAACATATGAACGGTAAGTTCCGCAGCATGTTGATGCTCAGCCTGATTCTTGCTTTATCCCTGCATTCATCCTGCAGGCAGAACAGCCCGCCCACGGAGCAGGACGACAAAGCCATGGACTGGATCAGGATCGAGGGCCATACATTTGTAAATGAATCGGGCGAACCCATGATTTTCCATGGAGTGAATATCCGGGACCCGCATAATCTGGAAGAAGATGGGCACTGGACAAAGTCTCATTTTGAAAAGGCCAGAGCCTGGGGGGCAGACGTGATCCGCTTACCCGTCCATCCACCCTCCTGGAGAACCCGGGGAGAAGAGGGCTACATGGCCCTGATTGACCAGGCAGTGGAGTGGGCCCGGGAGCTGGAGCTCTACCTGATCCTTGACTGGCACTCCATCGGAAATCTGAAAATGGAGTTGTTCCAGCACGAGATGTATATCACCTCTTTTGAAGAGACCAGCTCTTTCTGGAAAGCTGTTTCCGGGAGGTATGCCGATGAACCGGTCATTCTCCTGTATGAGCTCTACAACGAACCCACCATTTCCGGAGAGCATTTCGGGGAAATGAGCTGGCAGGAGTGGAAAGGCATCAACGAAGAGCTTATCAAAGTGATCAGGTCCAACCATCCCCGGTCGCTGATCGGAGTGGCAGGGTTTAACTGGGCCAATGACCTGACTCCCATCAGGGAGGCTCCAATAGATGCTCCGGGAATCTCCTACATCAGCCATCCCTACCCGGAAAAAAGGGAAGCTCCCTGGGTAGAAGAATGGGAAGCAGACTGGGGCTATGTAGCAGAAACATACCCGGTGTTCCTGACCGAAATCGGATTTGCACTACCTGAGGAAGAAGGGGTGCATATCCCGGTCCACGGAGATGAGGTATACGGACAGGCCCTCGTGGATTATACGAAAGAAAAGGGCATCTCCTGGGTAGTCTGGTGTTTTGATCCCGACTGGTCCCCTTACATGTTTACCGACTGGGACTACACCCCCACCCGGCAGGGCACTTTTTTCAGAAAGGTGATGACCGCTTACCCGGGGCATTAGAGCCCCAGGTATCTGGTCAGCAGCTCCTTGCCCTGCCGGATGGCGTCCCTGCCCGACGACTCAATCCCGTACCACCCGGTATATCCCATTTTTTTTGACATCCGGATCATACGGCCCGTCAGCTCTTCGGTGGGCTGGTTGCGGTACGACATTCCCCTGGCATAGGGCAACATCTTTTCCAGGTAGGCCAGGTTATCAAACTCGGGACCCGGCTGCCGCCAGTCCGGATAGGATCCAAAGAGGGGATGGTCGACCGCTTCAAACAGCTTTTCCATCCAGGCCGGATCGTTGGAGACTCCCCCGTGGTTCTCAATCACCACATTGATTCCGGCCCCGGAGGCATATTCCAGCAGCATCCGGTAGGAATCTGCAGCCCATCCCAGGTTCTCTTCCGGAGTGGACTCCTCCAGTCCCCTGCAGTTGGTCCGAATGGTATGGCAGCCCAGGTAATGAGCCACATCGATCCATTTCCGGTGATTGATCCCGTATTGCTTTCTTACCTTTTCCTCGGGAGAACAGGGATCCCCTTCTGCATCGACCATAATCAGCACCATGGTCACCCCGTACTCGTCAGCATTCTTCTTCAGCTGGTTCAGGTAATTCATATGGGGAACCTCAAAGAGGGTGTTCACAAACTCTATCCCGTTAATATCAAACTCCTCCCGGGCCAGTTTTGGAAAATCGAGCGTGGTCCACAGGCCCTGCCGGATCTCATCCACCAGCGACCATTGGGCAATCGAAATATCATCCCTTTCGGGCATTACCGGCAAAATAATGGCCGGTTCACTTTTTGCTGTCCCGTCCGTATCTCCTTGAGATACACAGGATCCCAGCAAGGAAGGAGCCACCACTCCGGCGGCCCCTATTCCCACTGATTTCTCAATAAAAGATCTTCTTTTCATCTTACAACTCCCATCCTTTCCGGTAAGTCCTGGTTAAAAATTCATTGGCATCGGGTTCATTGGTAATCTCCACCTTCTCCGGATCGTAATCCACCTTCGTACCGGCTCTCATTGCCACCCCGCCCAGCAGAATGGTCTGGGTCACGGGTGCGGCCTTCAGGAAGGTTCCGGGCGACTCTTCTCCCTTCTTAAAGGCATCGATCCAGTCGCGATCGGAGCGGATGGTCTCTTCTTTGGGGGGCTTACCGGAACCGGTGAGTTCGACCATCCGTTTTTCGGGAATAAGCACGGGACTCTCGCCCCTGAACCCCGAAAGGATCTTTCCCTTGTCTCCCACAAACATCATTCCCTCCCGTGGCAGGTCCTTGCCATCGGCCTCCAGTTCTTCAGGTGTGAAGGGTTTCATCCCGCCATCGTACCAGAAAAGCTTAAAGGCCGGCAGGGTCTCCTGCTGCGGGAAATCGAACTTCACCATGTTGGAATAGGGAAAGGCCACGTTGTTACGTACTCCCCTGCTCACGTGGTTGACCACTTCACAGGTGGTGGTCCCGTAGGCCCGTGCACTCAGGGGCGCCGTATGGATCCCCATCTGCAGGAACATGGGCCAGAGGCTGTAGTGCCCCATATCGGCAATGGCTCCGGCTCCAAAATCATACCAGCCCCGGAAAACCGCATGGGTATAGTTGGGATGGTAGGGCCGGTCGGGTTCCGGTCCCAGCCAGAGGTCCCAGTCAAATCCATCGGGAACGGGCATCTCCTCTTCAGGATTCGCGGTCCACTGCGGCCAGACGGGACGGTTCGACCAGTTATGTATTTCTGTAAGAATACCGATATGCCCCTGTTTGATCCACTCCCTGGCCACATCCAGTCCGCTTCTCTGACTCCAGGCCAGCAGGTGTGATCCCACACCCGTGGTTCTGGCCGTATCAATGGTCAGCAGGGCCTCTTTCATCCGGTTGGCAATGGGCTTGTGAATCACCACGGGCTTCCCCTTTTTCAAAGAAGCAATGGAAACTGCAGCATGCAAATGGTCAGGGGTCATGATCTTCACCACATCCACATCGGTCTCTTTCTCCAGCAGCTCCCTGAAATCTATATAGGCCTTGCAGCCCTTGTATGTGCTCTGTCCGCTCTTCATGGCATAGTACTTATCCACCAGTTCCTTGCCCAGGTCACGCCCTCCGGGAATACCATCCAGGGCACTCCCCCATTCAGGATCTTCCAGGGTGCGGCGCATGATGTTGCGGATGCCATTCAGCGACCAGTCCACGTAGTCGGTGGTGAACTTATTCGGATCGCAAACAGAAGTGATCTGAATATCCTCCTCCCTGAGCAGCGGGGCCATCTCACGAATCCCCTGGGTTCCGCATCCGATATAGGCGATATTCAGCTTATCGCTTGGAGCCGTATAGCCCGCTCCTCCCAGGACATGCCTGGGAATAATCGTAAAGGCAGCGGCAGCGGCAGTTGTACCCAAAAACTCTCTGCGGGTGATTTTTGGTGATTTTTTCATGATGGAAGTTTAGTTAGGAACACTAAATTTAGGAAATTACTCTGTAGATGCCCCCTGATCAGCCGGAAAAAGTGACTTTGTGTAAAAAATACATAAAAGGAATGCTGATTTGCTGATAAAGGGGCAGAGATCGCCCAATAAAGGATAGCTGAGAGTTTTAACTATGGATTTTTATTACTAAATTGGAGGGCGATTATTCAACTTAGACAAAATACCTAACTTAAATCAAGACTATTATGAGTAAAGAAAAAAAAGGTGGGGTTTCCCGTAGGGCTTTTATGGGCACTACCGCTGCTGCAACTGCAGGTTTCACCATTCTGCCCAGTAAGGTGATCAGTGGAATGGGTCACGTTGCCCCCAGCGACAAGATGAACATTGCTGCGGTAGGTATTGGAGGTATGGGTGCTTCCAACCTCCGGAACATCAAGGATCAGAATATTGTAGCTCTCTGCGATGTAGACTGGAAATATGCTGATGGCACATTTAAGAGATATCCCGATGCCAAAAAATTCTGGGACTGGAGAAAGATGTATGATAAGATGGGCAAAGATATCGATGGAGTTATCGTAGCCACTGCCGACCATACCCACGCACTTATCGCTGCCCACGGGATGACCATGAATAAGCACATGTACGTCCAGAAGCCTCTGACACACTCCGTGTATGAGTCGCGCTTGCTGACCAACCTGGCCGACAAGCACCAGCTGGCCACCTCCATGGGTAACCAGGGATCGTCCGGCGAAGGGGTCAACCTGGTTTGTGAATGGCTGGCCAATGGCGAGATCGGAGAAGTAACCAAAGTAGAGGCCTTTACCGACCGGCCCATCTGGCCCCAGGGTCTGAATATACCCGAAAAAGTAGATCCGGTTCCGGATACCCTCAACTGGGATCTCTTTACCGGTCCGGCCGAAATGAAAGACTTTAATGAGATTTACCACCCCTGGAACTGGCGTGGCTGGTGGGACTATGGAACAGGGGCCCTGGGCGATATGGCCTGCCATATCCTGCATCCGGTTTTCGTTGGTCTGAAACTGACCTACCCAAGCAAGGTACAGGCCAGTTCTACCCTCCTGCTGACCGAATGCGCCCCCAATGCACAAATGGTGAAGCTGACTTATCCCGCCAGGGACAATATGCCCAGGGTAGCTCTGCCCGAGGTCGAAGTTACCTGGTATGATGGTGGTCTGCAGCCCATGAAGCCGGCAGGCTGGCCCGATGGCAAGGACATGAACGATCAGGGTGGTGGCGTGTTGTTCCACGGAACCAAGGATACCCTGGTTTGTGGTTGCTACGGTGTGAACCCCTGGTTGCTTTCCGGAAGGGTGCCCGATGCTCCCAAATTCAGGCGCCGCGTAGAGGCCAGCCATGAAATGGACTGGGTCAGGGCCTGCAAGGAGAGTCCCGAAAACCGGGTTCAGACCGCATCCCCGTTCAGCGAAGCCGGTCCATTCAACGAGATGGTGGTTATGGGCGTGAATGCAGTTCGCCTCCAGGGCCTGAACAAGGAGCTGGAATGGGATGGTGCAAAGATGGAGTTCACCAATATCAGCGATAGTGAAGAGCTGCGCATGTGCATCAAGGACGGATTTGAGATCCACGACGGACACCCGACCTTCAAGAAGGACTGGACCGATAAATTCTCAGCCAGGGAGTTCTCCAGGGAACTGGTGAAACACACCCCGAGAGAAGGTGGCTGGGAGCTTCCCCCCATGCCTTAAGCAAGTTGAATTAAAAATCAATCAACTATCCTTGCAGCAAGCTGCGGGGATAGTTGGTTTTAAAATCGAAATCTGATGAAACAACTATTTTATCTGTTTATTGCTGTTTTATTTCTGGGACTGTCGGCCTGTAACTCTGCCCCTAAAAAGGGAAAGGCTGCTGATGAGGAAAGCACTGAAGTAACGACCGGAGAAGTTGCTGCCATCAATACCCTTACAGAACAGGAAAAAACAGAGGGCTGGATCCTGATGTTCGATGGCGAAACCACCGAGGGCTGGCGTGAATACGATGCCGGAGTCTTCCCCGATACCGGCTGGTACATCGAAGATGGTGCCCTGGTATGTGAAAACTCCGGGAACGGCGAGGCCGGATTTGGTGGTGACATCATTTACGACAAACAGTTTACCAACTTCCATTTCAAAGTGGACTGGATGATTGAAGAGGGAGGTAACTCCGGGATCTTCTATCTTGCGCAGGAATTGCCGGGCAAGAAGATCTGGTATACAGCTCCGGAATATCAGATCCTGGATAACTTTGGAAACCACATCGACAATACCCTGGGTGAAAACGGAAACCGGAGGGCCGGAAGTCTTTACGACCTGATCCCCCCCGATCCGCAGAATGCCAAAGGGCCCATGGAGTGGAACTCCGCGGAGATTATCTCCTATGAAGGAACCATCGTCTACCGGATGAATGGAGAGAACACCATTGAGTTTCACCTCTGGACCGATGAGTGGAAAGAGATGATCGCCAATAGCAAGTTCCCGGAATTTAATCCTGATTTTGCAGATGTGGCCAAGACAGGCTATATCGGTCTCCAGGACCACGGCCATGCGGTCTGGTTCAGGAATATCAAGATCAAGGAGTTGTAACAGGGAAGTTTCAAGCAATCGAAAAGGAGGTCGTCCAAAAATACCTCTTTGAAAGTTATACCTGTGAGGAAGCCTACAAATCTTTACTGCGTAAATATTTTAAGCGACGAACGGGTATAACGAAAAAGAGGCTGTATCAAAAGGTACGGCCTCTTACATTTGTACCCAGACCATAAATAGGGTTAATTTGTTTAGTTAAACTAAACATTTTGGCCTTAGGGAGCGAGAGTAGGTACGGCCAGATAGGCATAAAGTCATATCGAAAAAGAGGATGCTCCGTTCCCATTTTAGTTTCTTCAGAGTCTGGACAGTACTTCATGCTATCATTAGATAAGCAAGTGTAAATCAAGAGACAAGATGATGGAGAAACTAGGTCAATTAACCTAAATTCTCAGCATCATGGAACAGCTTATCAAGCAAAGTGTAGGGATTGACGTCTCAAAAGAAAGCTTTACTGCATGTGTCTGTACTCATTACAAGACAGGGGAAGAACGACTTAGTGAAGTTATTGAGTTCAAAAATCTAAAATCAGGTTTTAATCAGCTCATCACGTGGAGTCGAAAGATCACTGTACCATCATTAGAAGTGACTTTCGTTATGGAGGCGACAGGCGTTTACTATGAAAACTTGGCACATCATCTCTACAATCTTAAACAACCAGTTTGTGTCCTACTTCCCAACAAAGTCAGCCACTTTGCAAAAAGTCTCAATGTAAAAACGAAAACAGACAAGGTGGATGCCCGTGTCATTGCACGAATGGGAGCAGAAAGGAAATTATCAAACTGGGTGCCACCACACCCGCTATTTAAACAACTTAAAGATCTGAAGTTCTCCTTCGTTTAGCCCAAATTACAAAATATCCTTAAAACGTTTGGATATTAAAACAGTACCTCTTTTTCATTCAGGCTGCCCGCTAGAGTACCACTCCCTCCATGGATTTTTCCAGTTCACGGGCGTTGGTCAGAAATTCATCCAGTTTCATCTCCTTGAAATAGAGCAGTCCGTGGGTGGACCTTATCCGGGGACTATCGCTCTGGTAGAAGGTGTTTTTTCCAACCAGCAACTGGATCTGTTTCAGCTGTTCCACCCAGATGCGTTTGGTCAGATCGCTGAATTTACCATCGTGCTGGTAGGATGGGAAGGAGGCATCCACCTGGCTCAGGTAGCTGTGGGTAAAGGCATTGTCCATAACTCCCATGGCATTCAGCGAGACCGGAACGATCACATTGGCCTCAGCCGGATGAAAGCGGTACCACACATTCCTGTATCCCCATACCCTGAGCCCGGATAAATCCTCCTCCCTGCTCCACTTACGAAGGGCTTCTGCAATCACCTGCAGCACCTTGTAATGGGTGTCGGGGCCGCTTCCCTCGGGGTCAAAGGCCAGGCTTACCACGGTGGGTTTGATCTCCCTGAGCTTTTCCAGGATGGGTTCCACGTCCCTTTCCAGCTTGGGTTGCTCGGTAAATACCTCGCCGGTGTAAAAGCCCAGCCTGAGGTGATGTACGTTTTTAGTCTCAATTCCAAAATAGGCCCAGACCAGTTCCTCCTCGAACTCCCGGATCATCCCCTTCAGCTTCTGGATATCGGGCTGATTGACCTCCCCGTCGTAGCTCTTGTTCAGGATATGAATGATGTTGTTGATCTCATCGCGCAGCTGGTATTTGCTCTTCACCTTATACAGGCCCACCATATCACGAACGATCCGGTGAGCCAGGCCCCTCCGGAGTTCAAAATCCTCTCCCGAGGCCACCTTCAGCAAGTAATGGTTCACATCCTTGTCCCGCTTGAATTTATATCCCGTTTCAAAGAAATCCGGATAATTGACCATCTGCATCATTCCGTTGTCGAGGAAGTAGCGGGTATCTTCCAGGGCTTTGATCACAAAATCGTTGGTAACAGCGGTAAACCCGGAGGTGAGCACCGAAAAGTAATTGGTATTGGTCTCGTTCCGCATCAACCGGTGAATATGAGGGTTGATCCCCAGCATGATATCATCGTGGTGGGGTCCCGTATGGTAATAGGTCTGATTTTTTTCGGCTACCATCCCCTTTTCAAACTTTGCCATGGTGGAGCTGATCACCCCGGAAACCGTATCCTCATTCAAACCGGGTATCTGCCTGCAATAACGGTCCCCTTTCAAATCGCTCATGGTAAGATGATGCCCGTACTTGTTCAATTTAGCACAAAGATCGATCACCGCACGGTCGGTCTTGGCCTGGGTCCATTCCCCCTCCTTATATAAGGCATCCACGGAAGCCTGGAGACTGGCAGCCGCTCCGGTGGTCAGGTAAAAACGGGCATGATCCAGTTTTGACAGCACGCTGGCCGGGTAAAGCACCGAAGGTTCATTCTCCAGGGCCTCCCTGACCATGGGAGCCTTGGCCTCTCCGGCGGCAAAGATGAGAGCCACTGCATCCGGATTATGGGTAATGGTATCCAGTCCGATGGTAATGACCAGGCGGTTCCGGGAGATTTCGATTCCTCCCAGATCCCCCGCAGCCACGGCCTGTGTTTCAAAATTGGTTTCGGTAAGCCGGGTGGTGGAATGATGGTCGGATCCCCGGACATTAAAAGCGATATGACCGTCCGGTCCGATCCCTCCCAGGAAAAATCCTATTCCTCCTTTGTCCCGGATCTGTTTTTCATAATTCGTGCACCAGTCATCGATCAGGAAGATCGATTCCTGCTGTAATTTTTCGGTCTGACTCTTAGGGGCCCGGTACCTCAGCGAGAGATCCACCCGGCTGTCGGGAAAAACTTCTCTGAAATGTTTGCCTTCTGCCAGAAGAATCTCATCTGAATTAATCAGCAGGGCATTTTTCGGATCCAGGCCAAATCCCTGGATGTAATATTTTTTCACATAGTTGTAAAAACTGTTATGCTGTTCGGAGCTGATGGGATAAAACTCATCGATCTGAACAAAATGAAGATCCTTCAGGGAGGGCTTTTTTAAATCCGCAACGCCATATTTGCCTCTCAGCTCCTTAATTTTCTGCTCCTCCCAGTTTTCCAGAAGGTGAGTGGTCCACTTGATAAAATACTCCGGCGTTTTCCCGGTGGGCAGACTGATCACTCCCCCGGGATTCTCACTGACCCACTCCAGAAAACGAAGGGCGGTAAGCAGGCCCATCAAGGGGAAATTCTCCACCACGATATAGGGGATCCTGGTGCGGATCAACGCTTCGCCGGAGATTTTATAAAAGGCTTTTTCAACTTGGGACTTGAACTGCATGATGTTGGAATTTAATATTTTCAATAATTACAGGAGAAAGGCAAAAGTATTCATTTTGCACGTCTTTATCAATGAGACAAAGAAAAAATGACAGCTATATCGCCCGCATCCTTCCTGCCAGCAGGGAGTCCTGAAGATCCTGGCTCACCGGGGCCAGGTGTATGAGATCGGTCAGTTGCCGGTGCCACTCCACATCTCGCCACATTCCCACAAACTGGGGACCGCAGAAATTGCTGGTGGCCACAGCCAGCCACCTCCCGGTTTTAGCAGCTTCCAGAGTGCCCAGCGCACACAGTTCCTTTACGTATCCCCAGTCCAGCATGGGCAGGTCCTTGTAGTCCACCACCCCCCAGCACTCGGTGGTGATCAGTGGCTGACCCAGTTGCTCCGACCACTTAGCCGCCAGCCGGATCTGCTTTACCAGTCCCGTCTGCCAGTACTCCTTTTTCTCCTCGTAGATCCCTTTGCCGTAAAGGGCCATGTTCCGGTACCCTGCATAATCGAAACGTTCATAATTGTAACCAACCCGGCGGTAAAACTCTCCATCCTTGTAGCTGGTCATCCAGATATGCGGCTCCAGGAAATCAAGCATTTTAAAGGGGCCTCTGGAAAGGGTCTCCTCACTTATTTCGCCGGTGAATGAAAAGGTAAAGGGGATCTCCGGGTATTGTTGCCTCAGAAGAGCTATAGAGTCCCCCATCCACTGTTTCGATTTCGGAGTATCCCAGCCCGTCCACAGGGCTTCAGGGGGATCGTTCACAAAAAAAGGGCACCAGGCATCGCCGGTCCATTCGTTACAGAGATCCACGTACAGGATGGTATCCAGCAGCCCCCCCTCCTCAACGGACTTTAAAACCGCCAGCCAGGCTTCTCCCAGCTTCGCGGGACTGTCCAGTTTCATTCGTACATCCTCCTCATCGGTTCGAAACCAGGAGGAGAGACCTACCCGGATGTGAAAAGCCCTGCAGCGTTCCAGGAAAAGGTTCAGATGGGGCTGGACCAGCACCCGGTTAATCTCCGGGCTGCCCCAATCCTGGGTACTCCAGTGGGGAAGCAGAAGATACTCCCTCTCCGGGTCCTCGTGAATCAGATGTGGAAAAGCATCGATCCGGATGGCATCGTAGCCCCGTTCCACAAGTTCCGACAGGGCCCGGTCCCAATCCTCATACCCTGCTCCCGGCCGCACCCGCCTGACTTAAAAAGTTTCGTCGTTTCATGTCCGGGTCTCCTTATTTATACAATTCCCCCGCCTCTGTTCCGCAGAGATCCACAAAAAGTCCGGCCAGCTTGGCCGTCACCTCCCGGAAATACTGTTCTCCCTTTTCCCGGGTGGCTTTACGCGGATCACCCACCCCGGTATCCTGACTGATGCTGGTCCACCTGCGTTCGGCCCAGGCCCAGGGCTCATTCAGGGCCCCCACAGAGAATTTCTTCGCTTTCCCTTCCCCGGCCAGATCCAGGGATCTGACCAGTTCCGGACAGGCATGAAGCATCAGACTGGTCTCCATCTCATCGGCATGCCCCCCGTCATTTTCAAAGATCCGGCTCTGATCCACCGACTGGAACCAGTTGCAGGTGACCAGAAACATATCCGGGAAAGCGGTACCCACTTCCCGGAGCATCTGCCTGAAATCGTTCCCCCCGTGGCCGTTTACCAGCAGCAATTTCTCCATTCCATACCCGTAGAGGCTCTCCGCCACATCCTCAATAATGGACTGCTGGGTGGAAGGATTCATATTGAGTGTCATATAGATGTCTGTCTGGCCGGTATTTACGCCCAATGGAATGGTGGGCAGAACAATCACCCGGGCCCCCTGGTCCCAGGCCAGGCGGGCTGCCTCGTACACCAGGGCCTCTGTTTCATAATTATCGGTCCCATAAGGCAAATGGAAGTTGTGTGCCTCGGTGGCCCCCCAGGGAAGGATGGCCAGTTCGAAGTCCTGGTCGCTGACCTCTGACCAGTGTGTCTCTGAAAGAATATAGGGTCGCATAAGTAAATCTCTGTTTTTTATGTGAATATAAAGCTTGATTAGAATCCGGTCTGTAGCGGACAATATAATAAAAATCCAGGCTATGGTCCGGATGATTTCAGTTCCTGATCAAAGATAATCAACAGTCACATTCCACACACTCCAAAACTTCCTGTTTCAGATTCATCTGCTTCAGGCGCTCCCTTCTGGATGTAAAACAGGATTCGCAGGTGGAAAAGCGCTCCAGGTCCCACAAATCCGCAAATACCAGTCCCCTGTTCAGTCCAATTCCGTATTCCACCACCTGTTCCAGAGAACGAATGGAAGGCTCCGCGAAAAACCCTCCCCCGGCAAGATGATCCAGGGCCCCGTTCCCCGATCTGACCGGGATCACCGAACAGATCTCCACCCCGCAGCTGAATGCAAAATCGATGGACCGGCAGGCCCACTCCACGCCTTCCGTCTCAGAGAGAAAGGGGGGACGAAGCAATATAAATGCCCGGCTGGTGATGCCCCTGCCATGGAGAAAGTCCACACTCCTTTTAAAATCCTCCAGAGTCATCCCTTTATTCAGACGTGGAAGCACTTCGGGATGGACAGTTTCCAATCCAATGGCCACCTGCAGCTGGCCCTCAAGCATCTTATTAAATTCCAGGCACTTTTCTCCAATGAAAGCCGTATGGCTTTCCACCAGCACCTGATCAAATCCGGATGACAGGGAAGCGATCACCCGGTAATCTTCCACCGGAAAAGCACCGGGATCAAAAAAACTCCCGCTGTTGAATAGTTTCAGGTGACCGGCAGGAGCCAGCCTGTCCAGGGCATAGATCAGCTGAGCCGGGATGGCCCCGGGCGGGACCGTTTCATTGGTGGTATGCTTCCAGAGATCGCACATCAGGCAGCTGCAGGGACACTCCCTGTTGGTAAGGAGGATGGCAGACACCTTTTGTATCTGACGTGCCGAATCAGGTTCCTGCTCATTGAACCAGCCATAAGGCAGATAGGGGTCCGCCGGGGACTTCTCTCCCCGCATGGACCGGATCCAGCGGCCATCCGTGGGGAAAGGGGGAAATTTACTCATAAAGGGAGAGAAACTCCTTGCGATAGTCCAGCTCCTTTTCCGGAAAATGAGCCTGGAACTTATCCATGGAGGCAGCCCCATGCTGGAAACGCCGCTTTTCAAATACCGGCATTTCCATTCCGGTGATGGCCTTCACTCCGCTGGCAACCACCTGTCCCTTAAGGGCATAAAGCTTCTCATGGTCCCATCCGGTAAGCTCGATAAAGGGAATGCCTTCTGCAATTTCAATGACATTGGCCAGGGTATAGGGACTGAAACTCCGGAAGCCCAGGGTATCGGCAGTGGTATAGGTGCGCATATATCCCCGGCTCAAGCCTCCGCTGTAGGTGAGAGAATGTTTCATTTTACCAACCCCCCATCCTTCGTGGTAGAGCATCAGGTTATTCAGCACGCTCCGGATGGTCAGCTCGGGATTCTCCTCAATGGGATAATCCTTCAGGTTCTCGTCTCCCCCGTCTCCGTCTATCATATGGATCCATCCGGGATAGCGCTTACGGATCCCTTCCAGCAGGGTCAGGTTCATGGTGGCCGCCTGGATATCAAGCGCTTTGTAATCCTCCACCACCTTAATGGTCTTTTTCCAGTCAAGGCCGGACGCTTTGACCTCAACGGGCTCCAGGAAAACTTCCAGGTTCACTGCCTTCAGAAACTCCCTGGCCTGCTTCAGGTCCTCCCCCTCCCCATCTACGCTCAGGGTGAATGCCTTCAGCCTGGAAGGACTCTCTCCCAGCTCCAGCAGGGCATGATAGGTAAGCAGAAAGACCGATCCGCTGTCGATTCCTGCCGAAAAGGAGACCCCGACGGGACCGCTGGTGTCTACGTGCTTCAGCCACTTCCGGATTTCCTCATACAGGGCGGACATATACTGCCAGCCGATCTCCTCCACTGCAAGCCCTTTAAAACGGTTCCTGGCGGGAGTGAAAAAACGCTGATGCACCGGAGCGGGATCGGGACAGCCCAGCAATTCAATGGTCGTAATATAATGAGCCGGGGCCATGCGGGTATAGGAGGGATGAAACTGGTTTTCGAGCCCCTCCTGTTTCAGGTACTTATAGATGGTATCGATACGCCCGGCAAGCACCAGGCAGGGTCCTGCCTTCAGTTTGGCAATAAAAAAACGCAGCGGGCGTCCGATGGAGCGGGCCATCCGGATGGTTTTTCCTTCCACCGCCACCAGGGCAAACTGGCCGTCAATACCCCTGACTCCTTCTGCATCCCCGGCCCTTACAAGCTCCACAGCCTCCTCCTCAGACATATTGTAAATAATATTTTTTCGGGGATCGGTCAGATCCACCACCCGGTTCATGTATTCATGATTCATTCTCTATCTCTCTAATTTATAACAAAATGCAACAAAACTCACCTTCCAGTGTCCGCCAAAGGTAATAAAATCAAGAATTTTGTTTCTATGTGGAATCTATCTAAATAATGTTAAAATTGTTTTAGAAGTGTTAATTTATCTTAAATTCGCCGTTGTACATTTCTTAATTGCATGTGCAAACCCTATTGCTAAACATTAAATAATTTAGACATTTTGTCATTCATTGCTAACTTAAAAACTACTTCAATTATGCGAAATTCTGCATGGTGGAAAAGCGGCTTTTTGACGCTTATCCTGTTTGGTTTTGCGATCAGCTTAACCTTTGCCCAGGAGATTACAGTGAGCGGTACGGTCTCTTCCGACGCGGAAGGTCCCATCCCCGGCGTTAACATTGTGATCCAGGGAACCACACAGGGGGCCGTGACCGATGTGGATGGTAATTTCAGCATTACCGTTCCGGGTCCCGATGCCGTCCTGGTATTTACTTCCATTGGTTACGCAGCTCAGAATATCACGGTGGGTAACCAGACAATAATTAATGTGATTATGGTGGAAGATGTCACGCAGCTTGATGAAATTGTGGTGATCGGTTACGGTACCCAGAAGAAAAAAGAGCTGACCAGTGCCATCTCCAATGTTAAAGCTGAAGAATTTAACAAGGGTTCGGTGAACAATCCGGCCCAGCTGGTCCAGGGTAAAGTGGCCGGTCTCTCCATCTCCAAGCCGGGTGGTAACCCCAACCAGGGATTTACCATGCGCCTGCGCGGGATGAGTACCATTGGTGCCAACACCCAGCCCCTCGTGGTCATTGATGGCGTGGTAGGCGGATCGCTGGAAAATGTGGATCCCAACGACATCGAGTCCATGGACGTTCTGAAGGACGGTTCTGCAGCTGCCATTTACGGAACCAGGGGTTCCAGTGGCGTAATCATCGTCACCACCAAAAAAGGAAGAAGGGGAACCGCCTATATCGATTACAATGGCATGGTGACTGTTGAAACTGTGGGTAAATACCCCAATGTCATGGACGTGGACCAGTGGAAAGCCATGTCGGCTGAGACCGGAGAGGGAACCGATTTCGGGTTCGAAACCAACTGGTTCGAAGAAACCACCCGGAACGCCATCCAGCAGGTCCATAACCTGAGTATGTCCGGAGGTACTGAAAAAACCACTTACATGGCCTCTTTTAACTTCCGGGATGGAGAAGGTGTAGCACTGAACACCGGTTATAACCAGTTGAACGGCAGGCTGAACATAAGCCAGAAAGCATTGAACGACCGTCTGACCGTGGACCTGAATATCGGGGCCACCCAGCGTGAGTCTCAATATGGTTTTACCGAGGCATTCCGTTACGCCTCTATTTATAACCCGACCGCTCCGGTAAGAAGCGATGAAGCACAATATGAACAGTATGATGGCTATTTCCAGCAGGTATTGTATGATTATTACAATCCTGTGGCCCTGATGGAACAAAACAAGAACGAGGGTAAAGACCAGCGGGTCAATGTGGCCCTGAGGGGTACTCTGGAGATCATCGATGGTTTAAAGGTGGATGCTTTCTACTCTGTACAGGATCAGACCTTCCAGAGGGGCAGTTACCGCGATAAAAACAGCTATGGAACCGGGATGAACCGCAACGGACTGGCCCGCAGAAGCTTCGACGAGAACTCCTTCCAGCTGTTCGAATCAACCCTAAACTATGTGACCGATATCAGCGGAGCCAACCTGCAAATACTGGGAGGTTACTCCCACCAGTCATTCCTCTATGAAGGCTTCGGCGCCCAGGGTGGAGATTTCATCACCGATGCTTTCACCTACAACAACCTGGGTGCTGCCAAGGACTTCAACGAAGGAATCGGGGATGTGTGGAGTTACAAGAACTCCAACAAACTGATCGCCTTCTTTGGCCGTGTGAACCTGAATGTGACCGACAGCTGGTTCCTGACAGCCAGTGCCCGTTACGAAGGATCCAGCCGTTTTGGTGAAGGCAACAAATGGGGCCTTTTCCCGGCAATTGGCGGAGGTGTCGACCTGGCCAATGTCCTGGATATTGCCTCCATGGATAACCTGAAGCTGCGGGTGAGCTACGGGATCACCGGTAACCAGCCCGGCAGCTCCTATATGTCGCTCCTGCGTCTGAGCCCCTCAGGAAACTTCTATTATGACGGGGAATTTATTCCCGGCTACGCTCCTTCCAGCAATGCCAACGAAGATCTTGGCTGGGAGAAAAAGGGTGAGTTTGACGTCGGTGTCGACTTTTCCATGCTGGACGGACGGCTCTTCGGATCCTTTGACTTCTATACCAGGACCACTACCGACCTGTTGTTCGAATACGAAGTACCGGTTCCGCCGAACCTTTATTCCACAGCCTGGCTGAACCTGGGCGAAATCAAGAACAGCGGACTGGAACTGACCCTGACCTGGAATGCCATTCAGGCCGGCGATTTCTCCTGGAGCACTACGATCACTCCCGCCTATTACCTGAAAAATGAGCTGGTCTCCCTCTCGGGCGAGTTTAACGGAGCTGAGCTCAACTACGGGGTACGCGACCTGGGTGGCATGGGTGCCCCCGGCATGAGTGATGTTCCTCTGGTAAGAGCCGAAGAGGGCCAGCCTATCGGTCAGCTCTGGGCACACACCTTTGTGGAAATCGATCCCGACGGAAACCTGATCCTGCGCGATACCAACGAAGATGGTACCGTGGATGAACTGGACCGCTCCGTGGTTGGAAACGGACTTCCCGATGCCGAGTTTGGCTGGGGAAACAACTTCAAGTACAAGAATTTTGATATGAATATCTTCTTCCGCGGTGTACTCGGGCATGATCTGAACAATACCTTCCGTGCTTTCTACGAAGTACCTGAAATGATCGGCTCCTATAACCTGCCGGCCACGGCCACGGATTTGAGGAACGCTGAAACAGGAACTTTATACAATGCCTCCTCCGGGGTTCTTTCCAGCTACCACATAGAGGATGCATCCTTTGTATCCCTGGACAATATGAGCATCGGATACAATTTCGACGTGTCGGGAAGCAACGCTTTCAGGAACATCCGGGTCTTTGTGGCAGGCAACAACCTGTTCTATATCACCAAGTACAAAGGTGTGGACCCCAGTCCCAGATATGACGACAGAGGAAATGTACTGATTCCCGGTATGGATAGAAGGAATACCTGGTTCAGGACCAGGTCTGTTTCACTGGGTGTAAACCTCGGTTTCTAACCCTCTAAAAGCAGACGATATGAAAACAACAGATAGAAATAAAATGAGAAAATCACTTTTTCTGGTAATGGCGGTTATCGCAGTTATGCTGACAGCCACCTTTAACCAGTCATGTACCAACCTGGATGAAGAACTCTACGGTGAAGTAACACCGGATAATTTCTTCAATACAGAAGAGGAGATCCTCGCTGCCCTTGGTGCTGCATACACGCAATTCGGCAACTGGGCCTCGGGCGATCCTCTCAGCCTGCAAGAGACTACCACCGACGAAATGGTTGTTCCCACCCGGGGACAGGACTGGGACGACGGTGGTGCCTGGAGAAGGCTGGCCCTTCACTCATGGACCCGGGAAGACGGCATGATGAACGGCGGATGGAACTTTGGTTTCGGGGGTGTGAATACAGCCAACCGCCTGATTTACCAGTTCGAGGTCCTCCGGGATGAGGGATCCATTGAGTCCGACTTAGCAGATGCATTTATTGCCGAGCTTCGGGCCGTCAGGGGTTTCTTCTACTGGCAGTTGCTCGATATGTTCGGAAATGTTCCCCTGGTAACCGATTTCGCCACGGCTGAAGCAACACCGGCAACCGTTCCGAGGGATCAGGTGTATGCCTGGCTGGTAGCCGACCTGGAAGATGCCGTACCCCTGCTCCCCAAGGAAGTAGATGGTACGACCTATGGCAGGATGAACTACTATGCCGGTATGACCCTGCTGGCCAAGTTGTACCTGAATGCCGAGATATATACCGAAACTCCTGCTTACGCGGCCTGTGTGACTGCCTGTACGGATGTCATCGACAATGGCGGATACAGCCTCACCGGCAACTACTTTGATAACTTCAGTGCGGGTAACACGGGTACTTCCGAAATGATCTTCGCCATTCCTTACGATCAGGTGTATTACGGGGGCTTCAATATCGCCGTAAGAAGCCTGCACTACGCCAGTCAGTACACTTATAACCTGACGGCCCAGCCCTGGAATGGTTTCTGCTCCCTCGAAGAGTTCTACAACTCCTACGAGGAAGAGGACCTTCGCAGAGGCGATGTGGGTACCCTGGAAGGCCCGGCCATCAAGCGGGGTAACTTCATAGCCGGTTACCAGTACAATGCCGACGGTTCTCCGACCATGGATGATGGTGCGGACGCAGATGACCCCGATGGCAAGCATCTGAATTTCGGAAACATTGGCTCCGGCGAACCCCAGATCAATGAACTGGGTCCCCAGTCCTACCGCCAGTCCGGCGTGCGGATCGGGAAATGGGAAGTTGAGATGGGTGCCCATCCCTATGCCATGAACAACGATTATGCCGTATTCCGTCTGGCCGATGTGATCCTGATGAAAGCAGAAGCCCTCTGGCGCCAGAATCCTGCCGATGCAGGTGTACTTCCTCTGGTCAACGAGGTCAGGGCACGCGCCGACGTAGACGATCTGGCCAGCGTGGACGGACCTGTCAGCTTTGACATGGCAGGACCGTCAATCCCGGGTGGAGAGCTCCTGAACGAGATCGGACGCGAGATGGCCTTCGAGAACAACAGGCGCCAGGCTCTAATCCGCTGGGATTTGTACACCCGTGTGGCTGACTGGATTCCTGTCTATAACAATCCCGGTGATGTAATTGGTGATGGTGATCATACGGTCCTCTTCCCCATCCACAGGGACAAGATCGATGCCAACCCCAACCTGGTTCAGAATCCGGGGTATAATTAGAAGTAGCAATTTGACTATATAGTTTTCCGGAGAGCAGGCAATACTTATTGCTTGCTCTCTTTTTTTGTACCTTGCGCGAATGATTCTTGGAGGAATTAAACGAGATCCGGCTGTGCTGATCCTGCTGCTGGTCCTGGCCCTGCAGGCTTGCAACCCCGGGGGGACCGTCCCGGGGATTCCTGCCCGCTTCACTCTGCTGGATGAAACGGAGACCGGAATCCGCTTTCGCAATGATGTGGAATACAGCGAGGACTATAATACCTATACCTACCGTAATTTTTACAACGGGGCCGGGGTCGGACTGGGCGACTTTAATCTGGATGGCCTCATCGACATCTATTTCTGTGGAAATATGGTGGACAACAAGCTCTGCATCAACCGGGGTAATTTCCAGTTTGAAGATATCACTGAAGAGGCGGGAGTGGCCTGCGGGGGAGTCTGGTCGACCGGGGTAAGCATTGCCGATGTAAATGGCGATGGATGGCCCGATATCTACGTCTGCAAGTCAGGCCTTCCGGATACTCCCCACCGGAACAATGAACTGTTTATCAATAACGGGGACCTGACCTTCTCGGAGCAGGCGGAAGCTTATGGCCTTGACGATATGGGGCTGTCCACCCATGCCACCTTTTTTGATTTTGACCGCGACGACGACCTGGACTGCTACCTGCTCAACAACTCGTTCCAGTCGGTTACTGAATTTGATCTTGCGGAGGGAGAGCGTATGGTCAGGGATACCCTGGGAGCCAATAAACTCTACAGGAATGATGGAGATATCTTCGTGGATGTAAGTGAAGAAGCAGGTATATTTGGAAGCAAGATCGGCTTTGGACTGGGAGCCAGCGTGGCCGATCTGAACCGCGACGGATGGATGGATATCTATGTCTCCAACGATTTTTTTGAACGGGATTACCTCTATATCAACCGGCAGGACGGCACGTTTTCGGAAGAGCTCGAGGAGCAGTTCGGGGAGACCAGCCTGGGGGCCATGGGAGCGGATATTTCCGATATTAATAACGACTGCTGGCCCGATATTTTCGTTACCGAAATGACCGCAGAAGGCGACCGGAGGCTGAAAACCAAAGTGCTTTTTGAAAGCTGGGAAAGTTACAGGAACAAGGTGGAAAAGGGATATCACCATCAGTTTGCCCGGAATGTATTGCAGTTAAACAGGAGAAACAACTCCTTCAGTGAGATTGGCAGGTACAGCGGGGTGGATGCCACCGACTGGAGCTGGGGAGCGCTAATTTTGGATCTGGATAATGACGGGTGGCGCGATCTTTATGTGGCTAATGGGATCTATAAAGATCTGCTGGACCGCGATTATCTCGATTTTTACTCCAATCCTGCCCTGATGCGCTCCATGATCAGGAATGAAGAGCAGGCCATCCTAAGCATTATTGATCGCATCCCCTCGGAACGCGTTCCCAATTATGCCTTTTTTAACAACGGCGATCTGACTTTTACCAACCTGGCCGATAGCTGGGGACTGGACACCCCTTCGCACTCCAACGGAGCCGCTTACGGGGACCTGGATAACGATGGCGATCTCGACCTGGTGGTTAACAATGTGAATATGCCCCCTTTTCTCTACCGGAATAACAGCCGGGAGCTGGCTTGCTCTAATTTTTTGTCCATCGAATTAGCCGGCACTTCAGCCAACAGCTCTGCCATCGGAGCCTCAGCCACCCTTTATTTTCAGGGAAAGACCAGTTACAAGGAGCAGATTCCGGCCCGGGGATTTAAATCATCCGTGGAACACCGGCTCCACTTTGGTCTGGGTGATGTGGCCCGGATCGACTCCATACAGATTCAATGGCCCGATGGGAGCTGTTCCATGCTTACTGGGATTGAGGCCAATCAGTTTCTTCAACTGAATCAGAAAAAGGCACGCATTTGTCCGGAGGTCCGGGCCCCTGAACCGGACTATGTATTTATCAGGAGCGATCCTCCTGCAGGGCTGAATCATAAACATGTGGAAAATGAATTTAATGATTTCCGGAGAGAAAGCCTGCTGTTTCATATGCACTCCAATGAGGGGCCCCGCATGGCCCTGGGGGATGTGAACGGAGACAAACTGGAGGATCTCTATATCTGCGGGGCCAGAGAGTCTGCAGGAGCCCTGTATATACAGAACAAAGACGGAGAGTTCGTTTCCTCCTCCCAGACTTTGTTCGAGGAGTACCGCAGCTCCGAAGAAAGCGGCTGTGCGTTGTTCGATGCAGACGGGGACGGGGATATGGATCTCTATGTGGCCTGTGGCGGCAATGAACTTCCCTCCAGCTCTTCCTCCCTGGCCGACAGGCTCTACCTGAACGATGGAAAGGGGAATTTCAGCTTATCAAAACAAATCCTGCCTGCCGGACGCTATGAGAGCAGCTCCTGTGTGCGGCCCGCCGATTTTGACGGCGACGGGGATACGGACCTCTTTGTGGGCATCCGGCTCCGCCCCTTCCTTTATGGCATCCCCGCAAGCAGTTACCTGCTGGAAAACGACGGAGCCGGAAATTTCACCAGTGTGGGAACGGAGAAAGTACCCGGTCTGAAAGATTTGGGGATGGTCACCGATATGGTCTGGGCCGATGTGGATAAGGACCGGGATCCCGATATGGTGCTGGTGGGGCACTGGATGCCTGTAAAGCTGTTTATCAATGAGCAGGGACAGTTTACCGACCGTTCTGAATCTTACGGCCTTACGGGAACAGAAGGATGGTGGAAGCGGATTGCGGCGGGCGACCTGGATGGCGATGGAGATACGGACCTGGTACTGGGTAACCATGGATTAAACTCTCGTTTTTCTGCTTCACCGGAGAAACCGGTCAGCATGCATGTGAACGATTTTGACATGAATGGAAGCGTGGAGCACATTATCAGCGCTTATAACGGGGACAGCGCTTACCCGGTTGCCATGAAGGATGACCTGGTCAGACAGATTCCCGCCCTGGAACGGAAATATGAAACCTTCCTTTCCTACAGCGGGCAGACCATCGGCAATATGTTCTCCGGGGAGATTCTGGAGCGTTCGGTAGTGCTTCAGGCCCGTATTCTGGAAAGCGTGATATTGCTTAATGAGGGGCAGGAGGGTTTCCGGATCAAAGCGCTGCCGGCGGAGGGCCAGCTTTTTCCCGTCTGTGCCATTTCAACCGGGGATTTCGATCACGATGGAAAGTGTGATATTCTGCTGGGTGGAAATCTGAGCCGGGCCAAACCGGAAACCGGTATTTACACGGCCGGACAGGGGCTTTTCCTGAAAAGAAACGGAAGAGAGGACTGGGTCGCTGTCCCCCCCGATAGTTCCGGTTTCTCTTCCCGGGGCGAGATCCGCGATTTCAAAATCATAAAAATAAACGGAAAGCAGGTAATTGCTGTTGCAAGAAACAACGAGAATTTACACTTTTACACTTTCTGAAATTGAAGCAAGATGAAACGGATAAAATGGATGGTGCTGGCAGCATTGGCTGCAGTGATCGTGGGCGGATGCACCCCCGGACAAAAATATGAACGCCTGTTAAAACGGGAACTGGCCAGCGGAGTTAATTATGACTCCCTGTTCCTGGGGCTCTCCTTTGGAATGACAGAGAAGGAGTTCTTCCAGCAGTGCTGGGGATTGAACAAGGATAGCCTGGTGAGGCAGGGCACTGCCAATATGAGCGTTCAGTATGATGTGAACGAGGAACTTACATACCCGGCCACCATGAACTTCTATCCCATATTCGACAGCGGCCGGATTGTAGAGATGCCAGTCCGCTTTATTTACAACGGATGGGCCCCCTGGAACAAAGAGCTCGCAGCCGGCAAGCTGGCACTGGATGTAAGGCGCTGGTACGAGGAGATCTACGGAAAAGGTTTTATCACCGTGGCGCATCCCACCAGGGGGGAGGCCTATATCAAGATCGACGGAAACAGGAGGATTACCATATATAATGAGAACGACCTCCACGTCTGGGCCATTTTTACTGATATGCTGTCGGCCGCTGAGAGCGATTCTCTCCCGGCAGCAAATCAGAATTGATACCCAGATGAGAATCCTGCTCCACAGAATACTTCCCGGCCTCTGTCTTCTGCCGGCTCTTTTGCTCAAGCTCTCCTGCAGTCAGGAAGCAGATTCAGCGGCAGGGGATCCACTGTTCACCCTGATGCCCGCATCCTATACCGGTGCAGGATTTGTGAACCACCTGGACTATGATGAACAGTTAAAAAAGAAATTCAATATCTATACCTACCGGAACTTTTATAACGGGGGCGGGGTGGCCCTGGGAGATGTGAACAACGACGGACTCATGGATATCTTTCTCACCTCCAACATGGGCCCCAATGTGCTCTACCTGAATAAAGGAGAATTTAAGTTTGAGGATATTTCCGGCCGGGCCGGTATAGGCGGTCATGGCGAATGGTCCACCGGGGCCAGTTTTGCCGATGTAAACGGGGACGGGTGGACCGATATATACGTTTGCAACTCGGGAAATGTGGAAGGAGACGAAAGGCACAACGAACTATATATCAATAACGGGGACCTGACCTTTACCGAAAGTGCCGCGGAATACGGGATCGACGACCAGGGCTACTCTACCCACGGGGCCTTTTTTGATTATGACCGGGACGGGGACCTGGATCTCTACCTTCTGAACAACTCCTTTAAAGCCATTGGTAGTTTTGATCTTACCGAGAATCAACGCCTGGTCAGGGATCCGATCGGTGGCGACAAGCTGTTTCGCAACGACAACAACCAATTTACCGATGCCAGTGAGGAGGCGGGCATATATGCCAGCATTATCGGTTTCGGCCTGGGAGTTACTGTTGGGGATATTGACCAGGACGGGTGGATGGATATCTACATCTCCAACGATTTCTTTGAAAGGGACTACATCTACATGAACAACGGGGACGGGACCTTCCGGGAGACGCTCACCGGGATGATGCCTTGCATCTCTGCGGCATCCATGGGGGCTGATATGGCCGATATCAACAACGACCATTATCCTGAAATCTTCGTGACCGACATGATACCGGAGCATGATGCCCGGCTCAAAACCAAAACCACCTTTGACAGCTGGGACAGCTACAAATCGAATTTTGAGAACGGGTACCACCACCAGTTCACCCGGAATATGCTGCAGCTCAATAATACGGATGGAACCTTCAGTGAGATCGGACGCCTGGCAGGGGTCTATGCCACCGACTGGTCGTGGGGGGCCCTGATCCTGGATATGGATAACGACGGACTGAAAGACATATTTGTGGCCAATGGGATCTACCAGGATCTTACCGACCAGGATTATATCCAGTATTTCTCCAATCGCGATATGGTGGCCTCCATCATTTCCGGGAACGATGTCGATTACAAGACCCTGATCGATGCCATCCCGTCGGTAAAACTTCCCAGTTATGCCTTTAAGAACCAGGGGGACCTCCATTTCCGGAACATGGCCGGTGAGTGGGGACTGGCCGACCCCAGTCACTCCAATGGTTCGGCATACGGGGACCTGGATAATGACGGGGATCTGGACCTGGTGGTCAATAATGTGAACATGCCCATGTTCCTTTACCGCAATGAGACCTCCCAAAAACTGCCGGATCACCACTACCTGAAAGTAATCCTGAAAGGGGAAGCCGGCAATACCGACGCCATTGGAAGCAAGGTGACCGCCTGGCACAAGGGCCACTCCTATTATCTGGAACAAATGTCCATGCGCGGATTCAAATCCACCATGGATCCACGTCCCAACCTGGGACTGGGTGCCCTGACCAGGATCGATTCGCTGGTGGTACTGTGGCCCGATAATACCAAAACCAGCCTGAAGGAGGTGCCTGCCGATCAGACCCTGACCCTGTACCAGAAAGAGGGCGTTCCCACTGCAACACCTTTGACAGACCGGTCGAAAAAGGAAGAGAGGTGGTTTTGTGAGATCACCGGGGAGGTTTCCGTGGATTTTAAACACCGGGAGAATGAGTACGATGATTTTCGCAGGGAGAAACTGATTTACCAGATGCTCTCCACCGAAGGGCCCCGGGTTGCCACCGGGGATGTGGACGGAGATGGTTTGGAAGACCTGTTCGCAGGCGGTGCCCGGGGCCAGGCTGGCAGCCTGCTTATCCAGCAGCGAAACGGGTCCTTTGTCTCTTCAAACCAGGAGTTGTTTGAGAAGGATAAAGGGTCTGAAGATACCGATTGTGCGTTTTTTGATGCCGATGGCGACGGCGACCTGGACCTCTATGTGGCCAGCGGGGGAAATGAATTTTCCGGATCTTCTTCGGCCCTGGCCGACCGGCTCTATGTGAACAATGGCCGGGGAAATTTTACCCGGTCCCCGCAGATCCTCCCCGGGGGCCGTTTTGAAAGCACTTCCTGTGTCCGTGCCGCAGATTTTGACGGGGACGGGGTGATCGAGCTCTTTGCGGGCATTCGACTGTTGCCTTTCCTTTACGGCGTGCCGGCCAGCGGCTACCTGCTCGAAAATGACGGAAAGGGGCATTTCACGGATGTGACTGCTCAGATGGCCCCCGGACTGAAAGAAGTGGGCATGTTGCGGGATATGGTGTGGGAAGATGTGGATGGGGATGGGGATCTTGATATGATCCTGGCCGGCGACTGGATGCCGCTTAAGCTCTTTATCAATGAGAACGGAAGCTTCCGGGAGAGCGGGGAGGCTTTTGGCCCGGAAACATCCGGCTGGTGGAACTGCCTGGCCTCCGCAGATTTTGACGGAGACGGGGACATCGACTTTGTGGCCGGGAACCATGGGCTGAACTCCCGTTTTAAGGCAAGCCCGGACCGGCCCGTCACCATGTACGTAAATGATTTTGATTTGAATGGATCGGCCGAACAAATCATTTGTGTCTATGAAGGGAACAGCGCCTACCCCATGGCCCTTAAGCACGATCTGACCCGCCAGATACCGGTGTTGTTGAAGAAATACCCCAGATACGAATTCTATAAAGAACAGACCATCACCGATATATTTGCTCCCGAACAGCTGAGTTCGGCCATCCGGCTGGATGTTGCCCAGCTGGCCTCCTGCCTGTTTATAAATGACGGAGCGGGGCGTTTCACCATGAAACCCCTGCCTCTCGAAACTCAGTTCTCCACGGTCATGGCGGCCGGAACCGGGGATTTTAACGGGGATGGGAATCCGGATCTGCTTCTGGGTGGCAACCTCTATCATGTAAAGCCGGAGGTAGGACGCTACGATGCCAGTTACGGACATTTCCTCGAAGGAAACGGAAAGGGTGGCTTTAAAGCTGTACCTCCGCACCAGTCGGGATTCAGACTGGAAGGAGAGGTCAGGGACATTCAGGAAATTGAAACTTCCGGCGGCACGGTACTGATTGTTGCGCGCAGCAACGATCCCCTGCAGCTTTTCAGGATACAAGCACAGTGATATGAAAAAAAGCATTAATATTTTTCTGCTGCTTTTAGTGGCATTCGCATGCTCGCGGAATGAAAGCAATCCTCTGTTTACCTCGCTCCCACCCTCCTCTACCGGGATCGGTTTTGAGAACCTGCTAAACGAAACAGAAGACTTCAATATTATTGAATACCTCTACTTCAATAACGGGGCCGGGGTGGCCGCCGGCGATATCAACAACGACGGACTGATCGATTTGTACTTCACGGCCAACCAGGCCGGGAACAGGCTGTACCTGAACAAAGGGGATCTGATATTCGAGGATATCACCGCATCATCGGGAGTAGCCGGCAGCGGCGACTGGAGCACCGGTGTTACCATGGCCGATGTGAATGGAGACGGCTACCTGGATATACATGTATGCACGGTGGGGGATTATAAGGGCCTGCAGGGACACAACCAGCTTTTCATTAATCAGGGGGATCTCACCTTCAAAGAGGAGTCGAAGGCATATGGAATTGATTTCTCAGGTTTTTCCACCCAGGCAGCCTTTTTCGATTACGACCTGGACGGGGACCTGGATATGTACCTGCTGAATCATTCGGTTCATACCTCGCGCAGTTACGGGATGGCCGACCTTCGCAAAGAAGAGGACCGGTGGGCAGGCGACCGGCTCTACCGGAACGAAAACACGGATGGTGGCCGGGTCTTCCGCGAGGTAACTTCGGAAGCCGGCATCTTCCGCAGTCAGATCGGATACGGACTGGGAGTCAATACCAGTGATATCAACGGAGACGGATACCCCGACATCTATGTCTCCAATGATTTCCACGAAAACGACTATCTCTATATCAATCAAGGCGATGGCACCTTTTCCGAACAGCTTGCCGACATGATTGCCCATACCAGCCGCTCCTCCATGGGGAACGATCTGGCGGACTTTAACAACGACGGTCGCACCGATATCATGGTGCTGGACATGCTGCCCGATGACCCGCAGATCCTGAAACAATCGGGAACCGAGGATGAACTGGAGCTCTTCCGGATGAAACTCGATTATGGCTACGCCCCGCAATATGTGCACAATACGCTGCAGCTCAACCGGGGAAAGGGCTTATTCAGTGAAATAGGGCGACTGGCAGGGGTCCACGCCACGGACTGGAGCTGGTCGGCCCTCTTCTGTGATCTGGACAACGATGGCTGGAAAGATATCTTTATTACCAGCGGCATCTACCGCAGGCCCAACGACCTGGACTATGTCAAGTACCTGACCGGCGGGAAGCGTTATTCACCCGCCAGGGACACGGATACCCTCTCCGACAGGGCACTCTATGAAAGGATGCCGCTGCAGCCCGATATCAACCATGTATTTCGAAACAACGGGGACCTGAGCTTCAGCAGCATGGAAGCCTCCTGGGGTTTTGACACCCCCGGCTACTCCAATGGCTCCACCTATGCGGATCTGGATAACGACGGTGACCTGGAACTGATTGTCAACAACATCAACGGACCCGCCTCCATATACAAAAACAACTCCGAAACACTTCCCGACCGGCACTTCCTGACGGTTCAACTGGAAGGCAGTGAGCTGAACCGGAAAGGGATCGGCGCAAGCGTTGACCTGTATGCGGGTGGCCGGCTACAGGCAGTGCAGCTCGTATCTGCCAGGGGCTTTATGTCCTCCACTTCAGAGCACCTGCACTTTGGGATGGGGCGGGACACTCTGGTCGATTCACTGATCGTCCGCTGGCCCGGGAGCCAGAAGCAGACACTTTATAATCTGGAGGTGGATCAGAAGCTTATCTTGAATATCTCTGAAGCGAAAGCAAGCGTTCATACATCAGAATCCGATTCTCCGCCTGCACTTTTCAGAAGAACTGAGGTACCCGGTCTGCAATACAGGCATATGGAAAACAACTGGGAGGACCTGAACCGCGAAGCATTGATCCCGGCCAACCTCTCAGCCGAAGGTCCGGCGCTTGCCGTGGCAGATGTGAATGGTGACGGCCTGGATGATCTTTTTGTCGGAGGAGCCACCGATCAGGTTTCCGGGCTTTTTTTACAGCTTGAGGACGGTACTTTCTCACCCGTTAATTCCCCGGTTCTTTTTGGGGACCGCTTCACCGAGGATGTGGATGCCGCCTTTTTTGATGCCGACGGAGATGGCGACCTGGACCTGTACCTGGCCAGAGGAGGCAGTGAGGAATTTACAGGCAGCCCCATCCTGGCCGACCGCTTGCTGATCAATGACGGACAGGGGAATTTCCAGCACAGTGCCCCCGGGATGATCCCATTATTGATGCAGAACAGTTCCTGTGTCAGGCCCGCCGATTTTGACGGCGACGGCGATATGGACCTGTTCCTGGGAATCCGGTCCATCCCGGGAGCCTACGGAATCTCCCCGGAGCAGTTTATTCTGGAAAACGACGGATCGGGCCGGTTTATGCCCCTTTCCCCTGAAAGAACGGGGCCCCTGCAAAAAGCCGGGATGGTCACCGATGCCTGCTGGTTCGATTATGACCTGGACGGCGATCCCGACCTGGCGGTCGTGGGCGAATGGATGAAAGTTTCCATTTACCAGAACGACCAGGGATATTTTACTGATATCACGGAGCAAAGCGGACTGGCCGAAACTGACGGGTGGTGGAACTGCATTAAGGCGGTGGATCTGGACGGGGACGGGGACCTGGACCTGGTGGGTGGAAACCACGGGCTGAACAGCATGTTAAAAGCTTCGGTGAAGGAACCTGTTGAGCTCTGGCTGAACGACTTTGACAACAACGGCATTCCGGATCCCATCCTCTGTGCATACATCCAGGGAAGCAGTTATCCCATTGCCTCCCTGGATGAGCTGAAGAGGCAGATCCTCGGGATCGAAAAAAGATACCCCACCTATGCCTCCTTCGGCAGACAGAGTGCGGAAGATATTTTCGGAACAGAGAACCTGGCCAAATCGCTCCATAAAAAGGCGGTGTTCTTTGAAAGTGCGGTGTTTATTAAGCAGGGCGACGGGACCTTCGAGACACTCCCTTTGCCCGTGGAGGCCCAGTTTTCCCCCGTCAGGGATATCCGGGCCGGCGATTTTAATCAGGATGGGATACAGGACCTGATTCTGGCCGGAAACAATTATTCCACCAGGCCTTCCCTGGGACGGCAGGATGCTTCTTTAGGTCTCCTGATGCTTGGGAAAAAACCACTTGATTTCGTCGTCATGGATGCTGAAAAAAGCGGTTTTCTGGTAAAGGGCGATGCACGGAAAATGAATCTGATTGAGATAGAGGATGAAGCGTACCTTATCCTCGTTCCCAACAATGGAAAAATCGAACTCTTCAGACACGGAAGCTCAGATGAACAGTAGCATTGAAGGCTATTTTTAATCATTCTAAATTGATGAGAAGCCCTCCGTTTCTTTGAAAAAAAAGCTATACTTGCTAACGAATGTTAAAGGCATTTGGAGCTAACTAACTAAAACTAAGTATAAACATAAACCAACTTGTATTCATTTCTAACCTTAAACTACTTCTATTATGCGTAGATCTACATTGTGGAAGAGTGGCGTATTATCGTTACTCCTCCTTGGCTTTGCGCTGAGTGTCACATTTGCTCAGCAAAGAACGGTTACAGGTACTGTAACTTCTGAGGATCAAGGAGCGCTTCCTGGAGTTAATATTGTGGTCCAGGGAACCACACAAGGAGCAGTCACCGACGGACAGGGTAACTACAGTATCTCTGTTACCGGCGACGATGCCACCCTTGTTTTCTCATTTATTGGCTACTCCACCCAGGCAGTGCCCGTTGGCAACCAGACCACCATCAACATTACTCTGGCTCCCGACGTTACCTCTCTGGATGAAATTGTGGTAACGGCTTATGCCACCCAGAAAAAGCAGGACCTGACCGGTGCTGTGGGTGTTATTCAGGCTGACGAGCTGACCTCGATGCCCCAGAGTAACGTGACCCAGCAGATGCAGGGCCGCGTGGCCGGTGTAACAGTTACACAGGACTCCAGGCCGGGACAGTCCGGAAAGGTAAGGATCAGGGGCTTTAGTTCCTTTTCCAACAACTCTCCGCTGTACGTGGTCGACGGGGTACCAACCACCAACGTGAACACCATCAATGCAGAAGATGTGGAATCCATGTCTGTGCTGAAAGATGCCGGTGCTGCTTCCATTTACGGATCCAGGGCCTCCAACGGGGTCATTGTGATCACCACCAAAAAAGGTTCTTCATCCGGAATCAAAGTAAACTACAACATGTACGCCGGTGTGCAGAATGCAGGCTCAGGTCCGGACTTCCTGGCAAACGCCCAGGAATACGCGGACATTCAGTGGCTGGTATATGACAACGAAGGAACCGTGGAAGATCACCCCGTTTACGGGCCCTCCACCGCAGCTTCTCCTTCTTTCCCCAGCTGGGCAGCGGACACCAAGTGGTGGGACGAAGTTACGGTTAAGAATGCCGTGATTCAGAACCACGACCTTTCGATGTCGGGCGGAAACCAGAATTCGAAATTTTATGCCAGCCTGGGTTATTTCGACCAGGACGGTGTCGTGATGACAAACTGGTACAAGCGTTACAGCGGACGTTTCAACTCCGAATTTAATATCAAGGACCGGGTAACCATCGGGGAAAACATCAACGTGGTGCACCGTTCCGACCATGGTACCTCTCCCAACGGTCAAGAAGGCGGAGCCGTGGCCATGGGTGTCTACCGTACCCAGCCTATTATTCCCGTGAAATGGACAGGCGCCGACTATGTGGGTCTCTCCCATACCTTTACAGAAGGCGACTGGGGCGGAACCGGGATTGCTCCCCGTCTGGGTAACGGTGACAACTATGTTGCCAATGCCACCAGGGGCGAAGATAATACCTGGCAGGCCCTTCGCGTATTCGGTAATGTGTTTGCCGATGTGAAGTTCATCGAAGGCCTGAATTTTAGGACCTCTTTCGGTGGATCCTATGGCACCTCCTATTACAGGGGCTGGAACGGGAAGACCTACGAAAGTTCCGAGAACACGGCGACTTCTTCTTATCAGAACAGCGCCGATTACGGCGGAGAGTGGACCTGGACCAATACCCTGACTTTCGCCAGGCAACTGGGCAACCACAATGTTCTGGCTGTTGCCGGTTATGAGGCCGGAAAATACGGAATGGGCCGGAATGTCGGCGCACAGAAAGCCGGTTATTTCTCGGATGCCCTAACCTACAGGACCGTAAATAACGGGGCCAATCTTCAAAATGGATGGGGCGGTTACTGGACCCCGAGAACCCTGGTGTCCCAGTTCTTACGGGCCGACTACAACTACCTCGAAAAGTACTATTTAAGTGGTACCGTACGTAGGGATGGTTCCTCCGTATTCGGACCGGAGACCCGTTACGGGGTATTCCCGTCTGTATCGGCTGGCTGGAGGATCAGTGAAGAGTCCTTCCTGGCAGGTGCCGGATTTATCTCCGACTTTAAGATCAGGGGTGGCTATGGAACCATGGGGAACCAGCTGCCTGTTAACCCGGCCAACCAGTTCTATCTGTATGCTGGAAGCCCTAGGAATTCCTACTACGACCTGAATGGTACCACCAACTCCTCCCTGCTCGGCTTCTATCCTTCACGGATCGGGAACCCCAGTGCACAGTGGGAGACCAACATTACCATCAATGCAGGTTTCGATGCCCTGCTCTTCGACCGTAAACTGGAACTGAATTTCGACTGGTATGTGAAGGACAGCAAGGACCTGCTCTTCTCACCCGAACTTCCCGGTACGGCAGGAGCTGCCTCCGCACCTTCTGTGAATATCGGCGAGATGCACAACAGCGGGATCGACATCCAGCTGATCTACCGCCAGATCTGGGGTGATTTCAGCCTGGAGGCCAATGCGACCTTCACGACCTACAAGAACGAGATTGTCAGCATTGCTGAAGGTTACGACTATTTTGATGCCGGCGGATCCAGGATCGGTGCCTTTAACCGGAACATGGTCGGAAACTCCATGGGTGAATTCTTTGGTTACAATGTACTGGGCCTGTTCCAGAGCCAGGGAGAAGTGGATGGTGCCGCCACGCAGGATGGTGCCGAGCCCGGAGTATTCCGCTATGAAGATGTGGATGGTTCAGGGGCCATTGATCCCGACGACCGGATGTTTATCGGGAATCCCAACCCGGATTTCACCTACGGTCTGAACCTGGTACTGGGCTATAAAGGCTTTGATCTGACTGCCTTCTTCTACGGATCGCAGGGCAATGAGATCTTCAACTACAACAAGTGGTGGCTCGATTTCTGGCCCTCCTTCCAGGGACAGAAGAGTACCGACCTCCTCTATAACAGCTGGACGCCTTCCAATACCGACGCCACCGTACCGATTGCTTCCAACAAATCCAACTTCTCTACCAACCAGGTATCCAACAGCTACTACATCGAAGACGGATCCTTTGTCAGGCTGAAGAACCTGCAGCTGGGTTATACCTTCGACAAAGCTGTTCTGGGCAATGTATTTGCCAATGCCAGGATTTATGTACAGGGAACCAACCTCCTCACCATTACCAAGTACAGCGGACTGGATCCCGAACTGGCCAGTTTTGCCGATACCTTTATGGGTGTGGATGAAGGAAACCTGCCTGCCATTAAGCAGTTCCTGATTGGTGTGAGCCTTGGATTTTAATGTTTAAGAGAAAAAATTCAACAGAGATATGAAAAAACTAAAATTTTTATCAGTATTTGCAGTGATTGCAGGACTTCTGCTGATGAACTCCTGTAGTGAGGAATTCCTCGAGATCACTCCAAACGGATCATTGGATCAATCTGTACTTGCGACCTATACCGGTGTGGATGCACTGCTTGTAGGCGCCTATTCCCTGGTGGACGGGGTTACCGGCAGTTTTGGCTGGGATGCCGGCACCTCCGGGTGGGTTTATGGTTCCATCCGGGGCCTGGAAGCCAATAAAGGTACTGACTCGGGCGACCAGCCGGATATCAACCCCATCCAGACTTACTCAGAAACTTCAACAAGTCCCTATCTGAACAATAAGTGGCGGGCTGTGTATGAAGGGATCTCCCGGTGTAATTCAACCATAATAACGGCCAATATGGCTGCAGAAGCCGGAACCATCACCTCGGATGAGCTGAGCTGGTTTATCAACCAGGCCAGGGCATTGCGTGGATGGTACCACCTGGAAGCCTGGAGGCTGTGGGCCGATATGAGCTCCAATATTTATGTTCCCTATGTGGATGAGAACACCGATCAGGCCACTCTGACCAACGATGTGGATATCCGGAGCCTGATTATCGATGACCTCACTGCCGGAACCAACCTTCCCAATGATATGGGGCAGGTGGGACGTTTCAACAAGACCGTCTGCCAGTTTTTCCTGGCCAAGGCCTATATGCAGATGTACCGCGACTATAACTCGGCCCTGCCTCTGTTAAACACGGTGGTGACCAGCGGAACCAATCCTGCCGGACAGGCCTGTAAATTGATGGACAAATACGGGGACATCTTTGATATTGAGAACAGGAACGATGAGGAGTCGATCTACACCGTTCAGTATTCGGTAAATGATGCCTCAGGCGGCCGTAACGGCGGATTTGCCGAAGTGCTGAACTTCCCCTATAAGTCGGGAGGCTCACCCGGAGGATGCTGCGGATTCTTCTGTCCGACACAGGATTTCGTAAACTCCTTCCGCACCGATGCAAACGGTCTGCCTTTGATCGATCTGGCTGCCGGAACTTTCTCCTACAACGACGAGAAGGTTACCAATGACCAGGGGGTTGCACTTGACGCTGTTTACGTGGAGTATGCAGGCCGTCTCGACCCGCGTGTTGACTGGTCCGTAGGTCGCCGTGGTATTCCTTACTGGGACTGGGGCATTCACACCGGACAGGACTGGATCAGGGATCAGACCTATTCCGGACCTTATAGTCCGAAGAAGCAGGTATACAAGCAATCACAGGAAGGTACTTATACCGAAGTTGGTAACTGGACTTCCGGATATACTGCCAATGGATATCGCATGGCCCGTTATGCAGACGCTATCCTGCTTAAAGCAGAATGCGAAGCGATGACAGGTGCCGATGACCTTGGATTTGGCGAAGTAAATGCCATCAGGGACAGAGCAGCCAATTCGGACGGCTTTGTTTACGAAGATGACGGAGTTACTCCTGCTGCCAACTATGTGATCAGTGAGTATCCCGCAGCTTTTGGCAGTGGTGCTCAAGCCATGGTGGCCATCAAGTTTGAAAGGAAACTGGAACTGGGCCAGGAAGGCCACAGGTACTATGACCTGCAGCGCTGGGGTGATGTTCAAAGCGAACTGTCCCGCATCCTTGCCTATGAGAAGACCATGGAATGGGGGAACGCCCTGTACGGTTCTGCTACTATCGGAGCTGAAGATGTAAACTTCCCGGTACCCCAGCGTCAGATTGACCTGGCTAACGGAAACCTGATTCAGAACAGGTAATACACATTTCAATCCAAATAAAAGGGGCTGTATCAAATGGTACAGCCTCTTTTACGTTATACCCGCTCGTCGCTTAAAATCTTTACTGTGTAAATATTTGTAGGCATTCTCGCCGGTATAACTTTCAAAATTGCCTATTGGCACAAGCTCTTTTTTTGTTTTGAGGAGGTAGCTTTTTTTTGTTTCTTTGGACACTTCGATCATACAAACCAGTTTATTTGAAATGAGGAATTATCTGCTTCTAGTACTCTCTCTCCTGCTTGTCTCCTGCAAGGAGGGACCCAGGTTTGAATTGCTTGATCCGGAGCAAACCGGGATCACCTTTAATAATGTGGTGTTGGAGAGCGATTCGGTGCATGTACTCAACTTTGAATACATTTACAACGGAGCCGGTGTGGGCATTATAGATCTGAACAATGACGGGCTGCAGGATATCATTTTTACCGCCAACCAGGTGGCCCCCCGTATCTACCTGAACCGGGGAGAGATGAAGTTCGAAGATATTTCAGACAGTTTCAGGGATCTGGACAACGGGCAGTGGTACAGCGGGATTACCTTTACCGATATCAACAACGACGGATGGAAAGATATCTACCTTACCTCCACGGCTCATCCGGAAGCGGAAAGAAGAAAAAACCGCTTTTATATCAACCAGGGACCGCAGGAAGATGGCCGCCTGCTCTTTATCGACCGGGCTGAAGCCTACGGCCTGGCAGATGAGAGTTATTCGGTACACGCTGCCTTTCTGGATTACGACAACGACGGGGACCTGGACCTCTACCTGCTGAATAATTTTGTTACCGAACGGCTCTCTGCCAGTTACAGGGCCAAGATCAACGATGGAAGCGCTGTCAGCAACGATGATTTTTACAGAAATAACGGGGATGGAACCTTTACCAATGTGACCATCGAAGCTGGTATTGTCTACGAAGGCTTCGGGCTGGGACTGGCCGTGGGAGATGTGAATAAGGATGGATATCCCGATGTATACGTCTCCAACGACTATATTTCCAATGACCTGCTCTATATCAACCAGCAGGACGGCACCTTTAAAAACGAGATTGCCACCCTGCTGTCCTACCAGACAAAATCCTCCATGGGAAATGACATAGCCGATATTAATAACGACGGCTATCCCGATATCTTTACCCTGGATATGATGCCGGAATACTATTATAAAAAGAAACAGACCATCAACGGATTTGGATACATCTACTACATCAATGACGAGAAATACGGATATGAACGCCAGTACCTGAGAAACATGATGCACCTGCATAACGGCAAAATCGATGAAGAAATGGTCCCCTACAGTGAGGTGGGCCAGATGATGGGTATTTACCACTCCGAGTGGAGCTGGTCGCCCCTTTTTGCCGATTATGACAACGATGGGGACAAGGACCTGTTCATTGCCAACGGATATCCCCGGGACATGACCGATAAGGACTGGACCCGTTATAAAGCAGCTGTATTCGGTTCCATTGCGGACCACAAACATGTCATAGAGAGGTGTCCGCCTTCAAAAATGAATAATTACGCCTTCGAAAATGTCGGCGCTTATACCTTCAGGGACAACAAACCAGGCTGGTTTGAACCCATCGAGTCCTATTCCTACGGGGCCGCTTTTGCGGATCTGGATAACGACGGCGACCTGGATTACGTGACCAACAACCTGAATGATGTGGCCTTTGTATATAAAAACAACACCGTTGAAAAAGGAAAAAAAGAAGCCAACTTCCTCCGTATATGCTTAAAGGGCGATACGCTCAATCCCGAGGCTTTCGGGGCCAAAGTGGAACTCTGGAGCGGAGACAGCTACCAGTTCCAGGAGCATTTCCTCTCCAGGGGCTATATTTCCTCGGTGGACCCGGAGGTCCATTTCGGATTATCAAACCGGACCCTGATCGACTCTGTCAGGGTGACCTGGCCCACCAGCGGACTGGTAAGCGTTCTGAAACAGCTTCCTTCCAACCAGGTGGTGGAAATCGCTATAGAAAGTGCCATTGCCCCCCGGGAACCCTCTGAAGATCAGGATCAAGGCTCCCGGCTGTTTTCCAGGATGAACGGAGCTATCTCATACAAGCATGAGCAGAACGATGTGATCGATTACTATTTTATGCAGAATATCATTCCCCATAAGTTCTCCCAGATCGGGCCGCGAATTCAGCAGGGCGACCTGGACGGAGACGGATTGGAGGATCTGATTATCGGGGCCACCAATCTCACGCCCACCCGTGTTTATCTGAAACAGGGAGATAAGTATGTTCAAACCGAGATGGCTGGTCTCACTACCCGGAAGGACTTTTCTGAATCGGACTTTGCCATCCTGGACCTGAATGGAGACGGACAAAACGAGATCGTTGCACTGGCCGGCGGGTATGAGAACCGCACCGAAGAGTATATCCATTATTTGTATGAAAAAAAGGGGGACCGCTATATCAGGACCCCCCTCCCCATTCCTCCCTTCCCGGCCTCTGTAGTCCGGGTGCTGGATTTCGATCACGACGGGGATCTGGATCTCTTTATCGGAGCCAGGATCCAGATGACCCGCTTTCCCTTCGCAGAAGACTCCTGGCTGCTGATCAACCAGGAAGGCCGCTTTAGTCCGGAGAATTGCCGGAAATTAGACCTGGGAATGGTAACCGATGCCCTGTGGAGCGACTACGACGGCGATGGATGGGAGGACCTGCTTGTAGCCAGGGAGTGGAACTCCTCCCTGTTCCTGAAAAACATGGAGGGTGAGAGCCTGGTCAGCCAGGAAATTGCAGTGATGGAACAAATGCATGGGATGTGGTTCTCCGTGGGAACAGGCGACTTTGACCAGGATGGTGACCCGGATTATATCCTGGGGAATCTGGGAGAAAACCACCGTTTCACCATCAGCGAAGCATATCCTTTGAGAATCTATGCCTTTGACCTGGATATGAACGGAACCCTGGATCCCATATCTACCGCCTACTGGAAAGACAGAAACGATGAAATGATCGAATATCCCATCAACTACCTGGATGAACTGGTGGGCCAATCCAACTTTTTTTTAAAGCAATACAAGTCCTACAAAGAATTCAGTTTTGCCTCCATCCCGGAGATGTTTGATACCGCTACCATGAACAGGGTCGATGAGATTTTTTATATCAATACCGCATCCAACTACATCCTCTGGAACGAGGAGGAGACCTTCCGGTGGGAAAAACTCCCTGTTGCAGCCCAGGTCGGACCGATCAAAAAGACCATTATACGTGATTTCAACGGGGATTCATACCCCGATATTCTAATCGCCGGAAACGATCACACCTTTGATATAAGTACCGGCTATTACGATGCTATCAAAGGGCTCCTGTATATGAGCAGTGACGGGAAAGCACTAAACAGGCTGGTCAGCCCTTCAGAAAGCGGGATCGTACTTCATGGAATGGTGGAATCATTGTTATACCTGGATGGGGAATCCCCGCTTATTATAGCAGGAATAAACCGCGACAGCGTGTTAAGCTATTCGGTGAACAGGTAAGACCGGCCTGTTAAGGGTTTTTTATGCAGCATACGGATAAACCGCTTTTTTTGTCCGCTATATCGCGCCGGATATCCTGGTCGTCATAGCGCATATCCCGGTACACTAACTTTGGAGAACTTCCATACCAGCTCTTTAAGGTGGAGCTCCACCATAAACCATAGGTCCGCATCCAGTTAAATGTCCCGTTGTAACTACGATAACCTCCCGGACGCGCTGTAAATCCACTTTCGTTTGTGGCGGCCTTGTTTGGCGTTTTCCAGTAATCTGTTCCCTCCTCCTTCAAGGCAGCTCCGGCTATTATTGCACCTCCGAAGTACGTTTCAAGCTCGATCCACTCTGCATCGGTCGGTACGTGCCATCCTTCCTTACAAAGCTCTCCCGATTCGATGGCATAATAATTATACAGGGCCCCGAACTCTTCCCTGTTCAGGGAATCGTTGTTGTACCACGAATAAGCAGGAAGGCTCAGAGTTGCCCACTCGTCATAATTTTCTACCAGAGCCAGCGGACTGCCGTCACTGAAACGGGTCGTTTTAAGATTTTCACTCATCCAAACCTGACTGCCAATCTCCACCGTCTTATAGGAATTACCATCCACATCGCTGACTGTCTCACTACTGTTATCCTTTTCCTGACCCGGTTTGCAGGCCGTCAATAGAGATAAAAAAAAGAAAAAAGAGATGGCTTTAAATACATTGGAACCCATGGTTCTGCGTTTTCTAAGTATCACTTATTTTTCTGATAAAAGGGAGCTGTCGTTGATCCATAAAGTGACTCTGCTCATCCGGTCGAAAGGAGGATAGGGATACATCCCTCCCGTAACAAAATCGACCAGTCCGTCCTGATTGAAATCACCGCTTTGCATCACCATCAGGTGGGTGGGATCGCTGGCGATGTCCCGCCTGACATACTCCATATCCCCCACATTCTCCAGCCATATAAAACTCTGTGCTTCGGGATTCTCCCACAAATTAAACGCACTCACGGCAAACAGATCCAGGTCTCCTGCCCGGATATCCGAGACCCGGGCAATGCGTTCAATAATCGTATGCTTCTTAAAATGAAAGTCCCCGTCATTTTCCAGATAAACGATGGACCCGATCTTATCATTGGAAGGGTAAAGCAGGCCCAGAACAGCCACCAGCAGATCCTTGTCCCCGTCGAAATCAATGGCCTGGGCATGGACCGGGGCAATCAGATCAGAGGCCAGCACTGTTTCCGTATAGGTATCGGCCGGATACTGCCTGATCCAGGACACAAAGTTATCCAGGGCATCGCAAACAATGACATCCATCAGGCCATCCTGGTCCAGGTCTTCCGCCAGCACATGGGATATCATGGGTTTTGTGTCGTAATCCAGTCCGATGTGCCGGCGGACCAGAAAGTCTTTCTTCTCTCCCTCGCTTACCGTGCTGACCGGCAGGTTGCCGCTTTCCGACCCATCGTTCCGGATCATCTTTCGCTGCACCACCTCCCGGATGGTCATTCCGCTCTTCCCGGACTGGTATTTCAAAATGGCATAGGGGACACCAAGCATTATTACCAGCACCATTACCAGGGTGAGTAAATTTCTGAACCGTTTTTTAAGCTTCTTGTTTTATCTTGAAGAATGCATGGCTGGTGACGTTTTTTTAATCAGATCTGAGAACACCTTTTGACTGCAAATAAATAACCACCGGGTCCAGTTTGCCCCGACCGGTTTTTTAAATATACTTCTGCCATAAAGCCTTATCCAGACAGGAATCTTGAAATTGGTAACATGCTAATTATTGTTTTGACTGCTTTTCCCGCTTTTGGTTTAACCGGAATGTTCAAAACCCGGAAAAAGAAAACCGGTTTTTTAACTACATTAGCCCTCAATTATCATTCACCCCAGTTTATGAGTAATGCCTTTTTAAAGATCCGGAATGTAACTATTGTCCTGATTCTGGGTCTTATTCCAGCCATTATTTGCCAGTTCTTTACCCGGGAACCCGTCGACCGGTATATTCATATCCGGAATTTCCGTTATGGGAAAGATCCCGCTGTGATCCGCTGCAACCGCGGCGATACCCTTCATCTGACTTTCTCATCGGATGATACGGGACACTCGTTTTTCCTGGAGGAGTTTGATATTGATTTAAAGGTTAGTCCCGCCGTTGAAGAGGTGACGGTATTTAAGACCTCGGATCCTTCTGCGACCCCGGTAATCACCAAAGAGCTGATCCTGGTTGCCGGGCATCCGGGAATATTAAACTACGTGATTTCAAAAAGCCAGTATCGCTGCCATGTATAGTGCGGCCCCATGCATGCATTTGAACAGGGGAAGCTGCTCATCCTTCCCAATACTTTGCTGTGCTTCAGCCTGGGAAGCTTTCTGGGTGTGATCCTGATCTGGATTCTCGGCCTGAATGGAAGAAGCAGCAGAAAAGAAAACCCGGGCGATGAAAAAACCGGTATGAAAGATCTGTTCCGGAGCAATGGTTTCCTGAAAAAACTGCTGGCTTCCCGCTGGCCGCAGTTTATTCTGACCCTGTTCGCCCTGACTCTCATCTATATCGTGATCATGACCTCCCTCTTCGGCACCAAGATGTCGGGGCGGAACCTGGGAGTTCTGCTTATGTGGGCCGTGTGGCTCTTTTTAATCATCGGAGTTTTGACTCCCTTTGCAGGACGCGTCTGGTGCACCATCTGTCCCCTGCCCATGTTTGGCGACCTGATTCAACGTGGGTCCTTTTTTACTCCGAAAGCGGTACGAAGCATGGGCTATAATAATAAATTCTTCGGGCTTTCACTGAAATGGCCCCAAAGGCTGAGCAACAACTGGCTCCGGCTATTCGTATTTCTGATCCTGGCCACATTTTCCACCACCATGGTGGCTTCTCCCAGGATTTCGGGTCTGGCCATTCTATTGCTCTTACTGCTGCCGACCCTGATGGCTCCCATCTTTGAATTAAGGGCTTTTTGCCGCTACCTTTGTCCGGTTCATGCCTTTATCGGCCCTTTCTCGGGTATGAGCAAACTGGCCCTGCGTAATCGCTCGCAGGAGGTATTCGACAAGTGCAAGGCCCATTACTGTCAGAATGGAAACGCCAGGGGCTGGGCCTGTCCCTACAGCCTGAATGTGGCAGAGCTGAAGGAGAATGCAAATTGCGGACTTTGCCTGGAGTGCGTACGGTCCTGCACCTATGATAATGTGAGCCTCTATAAAAGGCCCTTTGCATCGGAAAGGAACATGTCCCACATGAGCGATGCCTGGCTTTCCATCACCATATTTACCATCGCCATCATCTATAGCATACTCTACCTGGGGCACTGGCCTGTTGTCCGCGATTATGTAAACATCCTGGATAAAAAGAACTGGGATCTCTTCGGCATCTATACTGCTGTTGTCTGGACCACGTCTCTAGTGGTGATGCCCGGATTGCTGTATCTGCTTGCCCGGGCCGGAAGCAGGATCTCCGTGGCAAAGCTTAGCTCCCGGAAGGTATTCCTGAGCTATACTTCTTCCCTACTGCCCTTTGGCTTATTGCTCTGGATGGCTTTCGTAATCCCCATGCTTTTTACCAATATCACCTTCGTGCTTCAATCCCTTTCGGATCCTTTTGGATGGGGCTGGGATTTTTTCGGTACCGCCAATACGCCGTGGCACCAGCTTATTCCCCGCTATATTCCATGGATACAGGCCATCCTGATATTAACGGGACTGCACCTGAGCCTCAGGAATATGACCCGGAGCAGCCGGGAGATGGACACGAAAGCGGGAAAGCAGGTTCTGATCTCGCTTCCCTATACCCTTTTCATAGCTGTTATCGCGCTTGGCCTTTTATTCTTTTTCACCAATTAGGGATCTGGTAAATACTTCCGTATCGACCACCCGGATATTGTATTCCTCCAGGTAGCGCTTATGTTCCGGATCCGAGGGATAGGCTTCCTCCGGACCATAGGGATAGCGGCTCATGCCGTGAAATGGCAGGGGTTCAACCGTTTGTCCGTGTGCCGTATTCAGATCCCCGTCTTTCACCCAACCCACACTGTGTACCAGAAAGTCCCTGGTCCAGCCCTCCGGAAGTACGGGCAGCCTGCCGGCATCGAATTCGATGATGGTTTCATCCCCTGCATTCTTAATCACGTACATATCATCAGAATCCAGGAGGAGGGGCAATACATCCCCGAAGCGTGTGTAGTTCCCAGTCAGGTCGCGCCAGATGGGTTCGCTTGTTACCGTGCTGTAATCGAACCAGTGAGGGCCGTATCTTCCCCCCTTTCTGTAGGTCCTGGAAAATCCCCGGTAGTGCAGTTCGGCCACAGAGGGTTCCAGCCGGGTGGCATGGACCGGTGCATCCGGATCTCCCTGAGAGAAAAAGATCTGATCCCAGTGTATCTGCATATTGGTCCGGATGCGGATACGGGGATCCGATTTTAATAGTTTTCCGCTCAGGTCGGCCACCATCATTTTATCTTTGCCCATGGGGAAACCCAGGTTCTCCACGATGGGCGCCCACTCCCCCTCCCCGTTGATGGCCTCGATCATGGGCGGGATCATCCGGAGCCGGTCCGACTGTGAGATAGATGCATTGATACTGGCATCGGTAGGGAAGATCCATCCATAGAGGTAGAGGTATAGCTTCTGGTCCGTATCGATCTCTCCGGGGTCAATGGTGATTTCTGACATCTCGGTAACTCCCTGGTAGGAACCCTGTTTCAAATAAGGCGTATACCGGCTGTCCATTTCAGAGACAATGGGCAGGAGATCGGTCCCGTACTGGTCTCTGACAGATTCCGGCTGCAATTGCTCTCCAACCTGGAAGAGCCTGTAACCCGATAAAGCTGGGGGTCCCATACGCTCATCCACATACAAATCCACACTGTCGGGATGGTCCAGCACCACCAGTCCAATCTTATCCATATAGAGCGTCTCCCATAACTCTCCGGTGACCCGCAGGGTATAGCTCTTATCCTGCATCTTCATCTGGTCTCCCGGGATCTTAATATAATCGACCGATGCATCTGAAGGAGCATAGGTGCCGGATTCGCCCATGATGCCCAGGGGCATACCCAGGGCACTCTGCCACATGATATCCTTGACAAACTGATATTCCTCCCCGTTCCAGGTGTAGAGGAAGGGGCAGGATCCCTTCAGCTGTTGTTGTTCGATCAGGTCCTGGTTGGTGGCGGGGAAAAACATATTCTGCGGGACCCCGTTGGTCCACAGGATGCGGATGACCTCTGCCTTTTCCCGCAAGCCAAGGCCAAAATGAATGTCGGGACCGGTAACCACCTTCGACTGATAGAGACTTCCGGCGCGGACCTCCACCTTGGCCCCTATCCCGTAATAGTTGTTCTTGGCGCTTCCTGCCCGGAGCCCCACCAGCTTCATCTTAATATAGTGATTGTTGTTGCCCCCGTCATTGCGCAGCAGCCGGATGCTTCCATCGGTTCCGGTAATGCCCACATCCAGGTCCCCATCATTGTTATAATCAAACGCAGTGATGCCACTTCCCGATTTCAGATCATCCGGGAGAATACCGGGGGAGAGCCAGAGTTTCCCGTTTCCGTCACTGTGATAAAGAATCACCCCTGCTTCGCCTTCCCGTGTGGATTCGCCTGCCACCAGGAGATCCAGGTAACCATCGTTATCAAAATCGAAGAGTTCGGCATCAAAAACACGTACGTTTTGCAGGCTTGTTCTTACCTCATCCGAGGTAAAATCTTCCGCAAATGTGCCATCTCCCCGGTTCAGGAACATCAGCGATCCGCCGGCCTCAGAGGAAGCCAGAAAGAGGTCCGGAAATCCATCGTTGTTATAATCCCCCACGCTCACCGCACTGGCTCCATCTATAAAAGGGATCCCAGCCTCCCTGGTAATATCTCTGAAAATCCCCTGTCTCTGGTTGGAATAGAGCCGGATGTTTCCATCGCTGTTTATAAGCAGTACGTCGATATCCCCGTCCTCGTCAAAATCTCCAAAGGCAGCATCCACCGTTTCCGACTCTCCACCTGCAAGGCCCGACCGTTCTCCCTGTTCCAGAAAAGTACCATCCAGGTTGTTCCTGTAGAGCAGGTTGGCTCCTTCCCTGCCCACCAGAAGGTCCAGGTCACCATCGTGATCATAGTCAAAAAAGAGCGAAGCGGTTCCGGGAAGCTGATCTCCGCCAACCCCTGCCTGATCCGTAACATCCAGAAAGGACTCCTCTCCGTTGCTCCTGTACAGAATATTGCCTTCGACACCGGCCACATAGATATCCAGGAATCCATCATTGTCGTAATCAGCGAACTGAACGGAGTGCTCCGCACCCTGATGGCTTATTCCGGATGCCAGGGAGACATCCTGGAAGGAGCCCCATTCATTCTTAAGCAAATAGTGCCTGTATTCTCCGGTGGCAGGATCCCGGCGGCCGGCATACAGATCCACATCTCCATCCCCGTTATAATCACAGGCTGCCAGGTGGGTGGTCCCCCCGGTCTGTTCCGGTCCGGATCCTTTCAGCAGAAAATCGAGTCCTGCGGTGGCCGTAATATCGGTAAATTTTATGGCTGCCAGCATCTCCTGCCAGTCCGCCGCCTGGATACCCATCTGCTGCTCGGCAAAAGTGATGACCGGCGAACCTACCAGCGCCCCTCCCGGCCCTTTCAGATCCATCATGCCGGCCTGGTAGGGGGTCGTAACTTTCATATAGTTGTGGAAAATCATAAAAGAGACCGCTGCCTTTTCCAGGTCCTGCATTCTCAGGGCCTCCAGGGATTGATCGTAGTATTCAAGTGCTTCTTTGGGAAATTCCGGGAAAACCTGCTGCAACTCTTCCAGCAGTGCCAGGGAGCGGTCCGCCTGTCCTTCCTGGATCAGGATCTCCAGAAGGTTGAGCCGGGGAACAATATTGGCCGGCACCTTCTCCACCAGCGCACCGGTGTACCCGAGACGTTTTTCAAGTGCCTCTTCGCCGGGCATGGAGGCATACAGTTCTGTTAGGTTAAACAGGGATTTCACATGCCCGGGAGAGAATTCCATAATTTTTTCAAGCTCCTCCACAGCCTTCTCCGGCGCCCCGCCCATCTCATAGACCTTGGCCAGGATAAGCCTCACATCGGGATCCCCGGGCTGCATCCTGATGGCCTTAAGAAGCCACTCTTCGGCCTTATCAAAGGATCCCATCCGGAGATAAACAATACCCAGGTTGGCATAACCCATCACCTCGTCCTCATCCAGGTCAAGGATCTTCAGAAACTCCGCCTCTGCCTCCTCCAGCTTGTTCTCCTCCAGATAAGCCAGTCCCAGTGTTTTTGCCGAAATCATTTCTTCGGCCCGTTCCGTTTCACTGCCTTTCTGTTGCTTACAACCCTGGTATGACAGTAATAACAAACTTGTAAGTAATATAATAAAGCTGTTGTATTTCATGATTTTTTCCCTTGTAATCGTCGTTCACAAGATACAAAAAACATGCTACTTCAGTCACACGAATTTCCTAACTTTAGCCCATGAAAAAGAGAGTGAACCGCCGTATTTTCCTGGCCAGGGCCACTCTGGCCACCCTCTCCGCGACCACCCTGGGCGCGTGCACGACCAGAGAAAACCCTCCCCCGGAAACAGCTGAATCCGTTTCTCCGGAAGAGAACGGCTTTCAGGAAGAATTGTCAAAAAACCGCCAGATGCCACGGGAGCTGGTGAAAAAGCTGCTGGATCAGAAAGTGGACCAATACATGCAGCTGTCGCACCACTGCGCCCAGAGCAGCTTTCTGGCCCTGAAAGAGCAGTTCGGGCTCAGGGGAGAACAGGTGGTCAAAGCGCTGACTCCATTGCCTGGGATGGCGGAGCGTGGAGAGACCTGCGGAGCGGTCACCGGTCCCCTGATGGCCCTGGGACTAATCTATGGCCGGGATATACACCATCTGAATAACTGGGATACTTATCAGGCAGCACTGGTCCCCGCCGGGGCATTTTGCGAGAAGTTTGAGAAGGAATTTGGGACCACCCTCTGCCATGAGGTTCAGGAAGAAATGTTCGGACGCTGTTACCGCTTAAGGGATCCGGCCGAATTGCAGGAATTTCAGAATGCAGGTGCCACTGACAAATGCAGCGAAGTGGTCCGCAAGGCGGTCCATATGGCCGCAGAGATTATCCTGGAGGACAGCTCCATTTAAGAAGATCGGCTGTTTCCCAGGATACCTACTTCTTCCCGAACTCGGGGTCGATTCTCAGGAAAGGGATCAGAATAAAGCTGGGAATGGTGCAGATCATTACCCAGATAAAGAAGTGCTGGTAGCCAATCAGCTCCTGCAACCAGCCCGAAACCATTCCCGGGATCATCATACCCAGCGCCATAAAGCCGGTGGTCAGGGCAAAATGAGCCGTCTTATGCTTGCCTTCCGATACATAGATCATATAGAGCATATAGGCAGTAAATCCAAAGCCGTACCCAAACTGTTCCACAGCAACAGAAGCGGCCACGATCCACAGGGATGAGGGCAACAGGTAGGAAAGAAAGACATAGACCAGGTTGGGCAGGTTCATGGCTAATACCATCCACCAGAGCCAGTATTTCAGTCCCCGGCGCGATGCTGCAATCCCCCCGATAATACCCCCGATGGAAAGGGCAATGATCCCGATGGTCCCGTAGATCAGTCCCAAATCGCCGGTGGTTAAGCCAAGTCCGTTGGCCTCTCTGGAGTCCAGAAGGAAGGGAGATGCCAGCTTCACCAGCTGCGATTCGCCCAAGCGGTAAACCAGCAGGAAAAGCAGGATCACCCCAATATTCTTCTTCCTGAAAAAATCCGCGAAAGTGGCCAGGAACTCTTTCAAAAAACCACCCTCCCCGGACCGGTTACTTATGTCAGAAGCCGGACGTGGCAGGGCAAAGCGGTGGTAGATATGGAATCCTGCAAAGAGCAGAGCTACAACGATGAAGACCATGGTCCATGCAAAACGGATATTCCCGCTCAGACCTGAAAAAGAGGCTGAGGATGCTTTTTCCAGTTTGGGATCCAGTTTGAAAACCGCAAATGCCGGTACTTCCCAGTTCTCCTCATTGAATTCGTAACGGTAACTGCGGGCCAGGGCAATACTCTTGTCTCCCTTCTCAAAGCTGAAATTCAGAACAATGTTCTCACCTTCCTCCGGTTTCGAACTAAGCCGGAACCAGGTATACCCCACATTGCCGGTTAGCTCTGCTTCGGCAGCATCTTCACCATGGTCCGAAACGTTTCCCTCTTCTGCCTGGTAAAATCCGTGCCCACTGTTCCATTCTTCCACCTTATGGTACAGCTTATTTGCTTCCGCCTCCGTAATCCTTTCTGTCCCTATCCGGATCTCTCCGGGGGTAAGAAAATAGGTCTCTCCCCCCTCCGGTTCCACCGTGATTGCTTCCGGGTTAAAGGTGGCGGAGGTCTGCTCTTCGACCGCCCTGACCATAAGCTCTACCTCCGGGAGACCGGTTTTGGCTTCAAAATAACCGGCCAGGATGACCAGAAGTCCCTGGCCCGTAAGCATGGCCAGCCTGTAAAAGGTGCTTCTGATCCCGACAAAGAAGGCCTGGTCCCCCTTGGAGAGCCCCAGCATATAAAATCCATCGGCTGCAATATCGTGGGTGGCCGAACTAAAGGCCAGAAGCCAGAAGAATGCCAGGGTAAACTGGAAAAACCGATCCACGGGAATGGTGAAGGCTACTCCTGCCAGTCCGGCTCCGATACAGAGTTGCATCACCAGGATCCAGAAGCGCTTGGTACGCAGAATATCCACCACCGGTCCCCACAGGGGCTTAATTACCCAGGGCAGATAGAGCCAGCTGGTATAAAGAGCAATCTCAGCATTTGAAATGCCCATACGTTTGTAAAAGATAACCGAAAGGGTCATCACCATCACATAGGGAATTCCTTCGGCAAAATAAAGGGAAGGCACCCAGAGCCAGGGATTGGAAGCTCTCTTTTTACCGCTTGATTCAGGATTTGTATGACTCATATCGTTTTTCAATGCCAGCGTCCATAAAATAGTGATTTAATATCTCTCTGTGGGAGTAGCCTTTGCCGGCCATAACCGCTGCACCGATCTGGCAGAGTCCCACGCCATGACCCCAGCCGGCTCCTCTCAACAGGTAGTGGCCAGGTACCCCGTTCTTAATCTCCAGTTTCTCCACTACAAAAGCAGAACTGTAAAGGTGAGAACTGCTTAACCAGCGCCTGATCTCCAGCTCCTTCCCCATAATCAGCGTCTTCTTCGAGCCAATGATCTTCAGCCTGACCAGCCTGCCCGACTCTCCCCGCTCCACGGGTACCAGGTCCAGGATCTGACCAAAATCCATCCCGGACTTCTCCCGGATCAGGGAGGCAATCTCCTCCTGGCTGTATTCCACCTCCCAGCGAAAAAAATCACTGGAGCCCTGGTCGTAATCATTCAGGACCTGCCGGAGCAGGTCCGCATCCGAGGTGTTACAAAAAGCCTCCGGCGAGTCCCGGATGAATCTGACCGCATTGGCCTCCACCTTCAGGTCCCCGCTGTGTAAGAGATCCGGGCGGGGATGGTCCTCCACCCGCTTCAGATAGGGATGAATCACGGGCTCCCAGCAGTACTGAAACTCCTCCACCACTCCCCCGCAGCATTTGGAGAAGCGGGCATCGCATATCCTGCCTCCATATTCCAGCACCTCTCCCGCAGTCTCCCGGACGGCCTTCACCACCTCCGGATTGTGCGAGCGGGTGGTGCCCTGGTAACGCTGGCAGTGATCATCGGCACAAACGTGAAAAAGCTCGTGATCCTCCCGGTCGTACCAGCGGATGTACTCCTCATCAGTAAGGTGCTCCATGTTGTAGGCTTCTCCCGATCCTGCCAGAACATCCTGCTTTTCGATCTGGGCCAGAAGCCAGCTTCTGGATATGATGGTATGAGCCTTTAACAGTTCCGGCGAACTGTCACCACGCATCTCCGAGGAAATCACCGAGATCAGGTAGTCCTCCACGGAGATTACATTTACCACCTGGATCTCCCCACCGGAGAGCATCAGTTTCAGCGCCCCCTGGAACTCCTGGTCCTCCTTCTGCTCCCAGTGAAAGCCAATACCAATCACCACCTCCCTGAGGGTAAAGCGACCGAAAACCGGATCTTCCGGTTCAAGCAGAAAGGCCTCCTCCGTGACCAACTCTGTCTCCTGGCACCGGATCTCCAGCTTGCCGCCTGTCGCCCTTGCTTCCGCATCTCCGTGCAAAAGAGACCCGCTCCCCTGGATTCTGAACTCACCATCCAGCCTGAAACGGATCCTGTCCGACCTGATGATTCCTACTTCAATTTCCGGAACGTGTTTATTAGTCATACGATTCAAATTTCTGTTCAATTACCTGATTCATCTGCCTGAAATGTCCAGGCGGGAAAGTAACCTGAGAAAAGATATCCTCAATATCCTCCCTGCTAATCTTCAAAAAGTCCTTCTCATGCGGAGTGATCAGGGTCCCTCCCATATCCACGGAGGCCGGACTTAAAAGGATGTTTTTTTCTCCCTCTTCAAAATATTGCCAGGGCCGGTGCCTGCCACGCGGAAAAAGCAGCACCTGCCAGGCAGTCGTGTAATAGGATAGCATATTGATCATGGGCTCCTCCCCGCCCTGCAGTTTACGCAGGAAGCGGAATGCCCCCCGGCCAAAGTCCCCGATCAGCTCTTTGGAGCCAGACTCCAGTACATAGAATCGGCGGAGTCCGTCCGACACAGCCGTCACTCTGATTCCGCTATCGTTCAGAAGCACCTTCCCGTATTGATCTTTCAGGGCGGTGATCTCCTCCTCAATGGGCATAAACCCCCTGTTCCCGGCCTGGAAATGCATGTGATCTGGTGCCGACGCCCCGCAGTCAGGGGCATTATAAAAGAGCGCCAGATCAGGAAGTTCCCTGCTGAGCTCAAGGAAACGGTCAAACTCCGGCTCAATCACCTGGGGGGTGTGTGTCGCTTTGGCAATGGTATAGTGCGCCCTGAAGATGGGAAAGGGGTTACACAGTATCTCATAATCGTCGCCTGCCCATACCTGTTTCTCTTCCGGCGGACGGTTCTCCGTGCAGAGGAAACATGCCCGCTGCCGGATGGAAGCCTGGTCCACTTTGGCAGCCGATGAAAGAATGCGTTTGGGATTGCACTGAACGCGGATGGTGAAACCGTCAAATTTAAACTGCTTTATCTGGGCCCCGTCCAGCTTTTCCCAGTTGGCACCGAGCAGTGGCCAGCTGGACAACTGATCCTCAAACAGGGCATCTGCTTTCTCCTGCAAACTCATTCCCTCTCCCGGTTTAATTCGATTCTCGCCTGCAGCTCAAAGCTCCTCAGCCGGTCCTTGTAGGTGTTGTGCCTGTTCTGAGCCTCCACACTGAGCGAAGCATCCGAATTGTCCTCCCAGCGGCGGCAAAGATAAAGCGGCTTATAGATCCGGCCGATCTGGTAATACCGGCTGATGGCCAGTCCCACCCCGTAATCTTCGCCATAACTCACGTTTGGAACATTGATCTTTCTCAGTACCGGGGTATAGAAGGCTCTCGGCGCACCCAGCCCATTGATGCGCAAAGCGTTGTTTCTTCCATTCTCCGGGGTCCACTCCTGATGATCGATCACTCCCGGCGGAATCTCCTCCAGCCTGAAGTTCGTCATTTTATAACTCCCTACGACCATGGCGCACTGCTGTTCGTAAAAAGCGGCCACGATCTGCTTCAGGGTATTCTTATCGCTGTACAGATCATCGCTGTCCAGTTGAACGGCAAACTTGCCACACTCCGGATGATGTACCCCCACATTCCAGCATCCGCCAATACCCAGGTCACGCCGCCAGGGAATCACATGGATCAGATTGGGATATTTTTCAGCCAGTCCGGCCACAATGGAAGTCGTCCCGTCGGTGGAATGGTTGTCGACCAGGATCAGGTTAAAATCAAAACCGGTCTCCTGGAGCATCACCGATTCGATGGCATCGGCCACCGTCTTTTTCCTGTTCAGCACCGGAACGATCACCGAAGCCTCCACAGGAAACTCGCCCTCGTCAAAGCGGATGGTTTTGAAGCGGGGTTCCAGGTAAGCTCCAATCTCCTTCAGATGGCTGGTCACCGCCTGCTCCATCTCCACTTGCACCTCTCTGTTCGCGGGGTCCACGTAATCGAACATCTTTTTCCCTGAGGCTCTGGTATCCACAGGCTCCACCGCATACAGATATTCAGGGATTCTCAGGGGCAAACCCTCCTGGCTCAGTTTTAGGCGCAACTGGTACAAACCGGCATACCCCAGCGACTCCCTGATCGCGCCTGCGGCCCTGATCAGGCTCTGACTTCTGAAAAACAGCACCGGTCCGAACTCAAAGTCATCGCGCAGACTTCCCAACTGATAATCGATCACCGGGTGGCCGGAAAGCCTTCCCTCCTCCATATCAAAATAGTCGGAATACAGCATCCCGGAACCCGTGGAGGAGGCCAGTTCAAAAAAGCGCTCCAGAGCCAGCATTCCAAAACGGATCCCGGACTCGCGGGTAATCACCAGAGCATATCCGGCACCCCTGGAAAAATCTGCAATTTTCCGGATGGTATCGGTGCTGAAGCTGCCATTGGTGCGGATAAATTCACAGCCACCGGGTACGGCAACGTCCTGCTCTTCTCCCAGCAGATAGATCCTGTTCACCAGGGGACTGGCGGATAGCTCCTGCAGGGTTTCTTTCCAAATCTCGACGGTATTACAATTAAGAAAACAATTGATCCTATTCATCATCTTTCTTTTTCAACAGGTAATTTATGGTACGGCTCATAAGGAGATCTCTCATCTCCTGTTCCACCAGGGTCTCAAAGGGGAATCCCAGGGCCACGATGCCATACTCTCCCCGGAAGGCCACCCCCGCGCTCATGTTATTCTCCGAATACCTCATCAGGGTGATGGCCGTGGAATCGGCCGGTTCCAGGGCATCGGCACCCTCCACGGTATAAATGGCTGAATCTGCATCCGTATTAAAGTGAAACGGCTCGTCCATTTCCGCAAACACGGGATCCATACTGTAAACCAGTCCCAGGCGGGAAGCATTGCTGGTTCTCCATTTGAACTTAAAAAGGCTGCCTGCCACACTGTCCTGCTTCTGCATATGCATATCGGAGGCAATGTGCGCTCCTGTTACAAACAGGGCCCCTCCGCTCTTCAAATAAGCATCCAGCACGTTCAACATACCGGGGGACCAGACCTGGTAATGGCATACCGAATCGTTTTTCGGCATCCAGGTGGACCGCTCCTCCCCGGCCAGGTAGTCCACGAGCGCATAGCCCGACAGGTCCAGGGAATCACCGCTCACAGCTTCATCACTGAAGGAAACAAAGGAATAGCCGGCCTTTAGAATGGAGAGACCATGTATGTAGCTAAAATTAAAACTGTTACCCGGAATTACCCGGGTTTCCAGGTTGGCATAAGAGGCTCCGTGACCGGGAGAGTCATCATCCAGCCAGGGCGACTCCTTGCTGAAATCGAACTGGTCCCCCACGGTATGGAGATCCACCAGGTAAGGCACGCCCTGATCGACCATATTCATGAACCCGGCGTGTTTCGTATCGTCGAACCAGGCCGGACCACTGGTACGGTCAAAGGCGTTGATGATCGCCACGCTTCCTTTTGAATCAGGCGCTTTGCCTATGGAAAGTTCCTCCGACGGGAAACTCTCCCCCCCCCTGTTTACTGCGCAAACCTTAAAGGAGTAGATGGCACCGGCTTGTACCTGATCCAGAACAAAGCGTGTTTGACTCACCGCTGTACCACGATCATAACCACCCCCGTTAATCCGGGTGTAGACTATAAAACTTTCAGCCTCAGCGGTCGGTTCCAGTGGATCGCTGACCGCTTTCCAGCTCAGGACAATATTCCCATCCCCGTCAAAGCCGGACTGAAAATGGTCCACAGGCAGGGGCTGCACCGTATATCTGGTCCCGTACTGGGTATCCAGGAACTTCAGGATCCCCTTGTAGATGGCGCGGCTCACATGAAAGCGGAACATGGGTTCCTGGCCAAAGCGCATATCTATGAAATTCTGGTGAGAGAAGAGTTCCAGCAGCATCGTCGGCACATTGGGCCTGAAAGCCTCGCTGTAGCCCCTGTCCCACATCCCTCTCCGGGTCCAGGCCGGATCATGGACTGCCCTCAGATCCTCCACAATCTGCGACTGTACCAGATCGGTCAGATCTCTGGAGGCCATTTTGGACAATCCTCCCGGAAAAACACCTCCCCGGGTGGTGGTGCTGTAGATGCCCAGGGTGCCAATCACGGTATCGTTGCCGGTGATTCCCGCGTCGGTATGAAAGGCCAGGGAGAGATCTACGGGAATACCCAGGCCCCTGGCCTGACGATTGGCTGCCGGACCGGACGGAGCACCCATCAGGTAATTGACCCACTCGCCCCGGGACTGATAGTCGTCGTTATAGTCATTGGAATCGTTCAGTTTCCAGACCAGGGTATCGGGCATCCCGGCATACTGCAGGTAGTAGCGGGCACCCTCCTGATAGCGGGGGCGCTGACTGGTAAAGCCGTTCCTGGAAATATTCCCCATGCCCCCTCCGAACTTAACCGCATCGGCCGAAATAGTCTTTCCCCGCCTGGCCCCCTGGTTCAACAGGACCACCCTGCCACCGGCCGTATGAATTCCCTTTTCAAAACGGAACCTTCCCAGGTAGATCCAGGTGCCACCCCCCATTTGCTGGTTGATGTTAAATTCGCTCATCCCCCCGCTGTGATGCACCCGGTAGAGAGCATCACTGCTATTCTGCGGCGAGGCCTGATAGGAAACATAGACGGCATAGTCGCCCGTTTCAGGAATTTCCGGGATCCACTGTATGGATCCGGTAGCCTGGCGGTCGGACTGCATGGTCTGGTAGGATCCCAGCCGAAAGGGATTTTCATTCACATAGGGCGGAAAACCCAGGCCAAATCCACTGCCCGGCACACTGGTCTCCAGGTATTCCGGTGCCACATAAAGGCTGTTTCCGCTGCTTCCGTCATTATCCACAATGACCTCATGCACCTGCCAGTCACGCTCACGGGGCATCAGCACAGTGGCCCCTGCGTTTTCCAGCATGGGGACCAGAAAAGGCAGGGTATAGGAGAGGGGATAGATATCCTCGACCGTCTGAAAGATCCTGGCACGCTGCCACTCCCAGCGGTTAAGTTTGGGTTCATAATACCAGCCGTGGCTGTGCCAGAGGGCAATGTTGATATTATGCAGGGCCGAGCGGGAAAGGTGAGGCCTGGAGAGATGGCTTACCAGCGGAGGGGATTTCCTTTTCAACTGACCGGGGGTCCGGTTCCGGTCCATCAGTTTAGCGGAACTGCGATAGTGATTGGGTACCAGGGTCCGGATATTCACCCGGTCCGAAAAAAGTTCTATTTCGTAGCTGTCGTAGGGGGCTCCCAGGCGCGACCGGATCCCTGATAAAAGTGAATCAACAGTTGCCTCCCGAAAGGGAGCATAGGCCAGCTGTTTATCTGCATGCACCCAGATCCTGTCGGGCTTCTTCAGGATCGTAACCGACAATATGGAGGTGGAGTCTGTTTTCTGGTAGCCCGTCAGGCTGCGGAACCATGGACCGTTGAGCAATGAATCCGCATGGTGCCGCACCAGGGCCTTTGCCACAGAGTCTTTCATAACTGCAGGTTCCCGGGCGAATAGGGAGGTAAACAGAAATAAGTTCAATAAGAAAAGGGCAGCGTGGTTCAGAAATCTATGCATCGGTGATCCTATTTATAAAGATAATACGGTGCGGAGCGCTGCCTGAACCCGTCCACATCCCTGTTCCAGTACTCCGACAGGGCAGAAAAGTCAAAGTTGCTCATCAGGGAGGTGCGAATGTGATCCGTGCCGCAAACCTTATCGAACATGTCGTACCTGCCCTCCTTTCCTTCGAAGGGATCAAAATCCGGATCCAGCTTCCGGGCCTCCTGCAAAAACCAGAATTGAATGCTGGTCAGCGGAGCCTTCCGGGGATCCGTCAGGTGTATCTGAACCCCTTGCAGGGGAGTTCCCTGTTTAGCCATATAGTAAGGCTTGAACCAGATGGGACGAAACTCTACCCCCTCTATTTCCAGGGAATTCATAGCATGGGCCAGCCGGAGGGCATCGATATTTTCAGTGGCCAGCAGCTGAAACGGAAGGGTATATCCAATGCCGATCATATTGGGATCGAGTTCTCCGATGATCCCGGTGGCCGGATAAAAAAAGGCGGTGTGGTAATCCGGAATATGGGGTGAGGCAGGTACCCAGGGCAGTCCGCTTGTTTCAAAAGTCATTTCCCGGTGCCAGCCCTCCATGGGAACCACCTGTAATTTACAGGTCCTGCCATCCTTCAGCATCCCCTCGCCGTTCAGCATCAGGGCCAGCTCCCCGCAGGTCAGACCGTAGATATAGGGAATGCTGTACTGGCTTACAAAAGAGTGAAAACCCTCTTCCACCAGCGGCCCCTCCACCCGGAGCCCCCCCAGGGGATTGGGACGGTCGAGGATCAGCACCTCCTTGTCCATTTCGGCAGCCGCCTCCATCACCAGGCCCATGGTACTGATATAGGTATAGGAGCGAACCCCGATATCCTGGATGTCATACACGATCACATCCACCTGTTCCAGCATCTCCCTGCTCGGTTTTCTGCTCTTCCCGTACAGGGAGTATACGGGGATCCCTGTTTGTGCATCCACCTGGTCCCCCACATGATCACCTGCAGAGAAGTCTCCCCGGACTCCATGCTCCGGACCGAAGAGAGCCGTCAGCTTCACATGTTCAAAGAGGATATCGATGGTGGAGCGAAGCGATTTGTCGACACCGGTGGGATTGGTCACCAGTCCGACCCGTTTGCCCCGGAGCAAATCAAAGTCCCGGTCAGCCAGAACCTCAATCCCGGTTTTTACCTGAGAATGTGCTGTTTGAAACATGGCGAAAAGAAGGAAAAGAAGTGCAAATTTGCGGTGAGCCGGGTGCTGTTTCATGCTTCTGAATTTGAATTATAAAGATAATATTTAACTTTACAAGTATAATACGTCATACCAATTATCGTGCCTTTCATCTCATGAGCAGCCTTCAAAAAAGACTTTCCGGCGCCATCGGCAAAAACCTAGTTCACACCGACGATCTGACCCTGATTTCCACTGCAGCAGATGCAGGATGTTACCGCAAGATACCAAAGATTGTACTGAACCCGCAAACGGAAAAGCAGCTTATTGAATCCCTGAGAATTCTGAATGAAACAGGAACTCCGGTCACTTTCCGTGCGGCCGGGACCAGCCTTTCCGGGCAGGCCATCTCCGATTCCGTACTTCTGCAGGCCAGGGGGGATCACTGGAGCCATTATGAGATTCTGGAAGAGGGTCGCCTGATCAAAGCTGAACCGGGAATCACCGGCACCAGGCTCAATCAGCTTCTGGCTCATTCGGGGATGAAATTCGGTCCCGATCCGGCCTCCATCTCTTCAGCCATGGTGGGCGGAATTATTGCCAATAATGCCAGCGGGATGAGCTGCGGGATCCATGCCAACAGCTATGCCACCATAAGGTCTGCCCGAATCATCTTTCCGGATGGCACCCTGCTGGATACAGCCAGCAGGGAAAGTTGTGAAAGCTTTCTCGGGTCCAGACCGGAACTGGTTTCAGTCATCATGAAGATCCGGGACGAAATCCTTTCCAGGCCTGAGCTTGTTAATAAGATCCGGAAGAAATACAGCATTAAAAACACCACCGGTTACGGGATGAACGCCTTCCTGGACTATGAAGACCCCATAGAGATCATCCTCCACCTGATGGTAGGTTCCGAAGGCACCCTGGGCTTCGTATCAGAAGCCACCTTTGCCACCCTTCCGCTTAAGCCATTCAGGGCCTCCTCGCTGATTTACTTCAAAGACCTGGAAGCGGCCTGTAATGCCGTTCCGCTGTTAAGGGAAGCCAGAGTCCCCGCCATTGAGATCATGGATCGCAAAGCCCTCCGGTCGGTGGAGAACAACAAGGGTATTCCGGAGTACCTCAAATCGCTGGGCAGGGAAGTGACCGCCCTGCTGATCGATCTGGAGGAAGAAAGCCCCGAGGCACTGGACACACTGATCGAAAGAACCCGGAAAGCTCTTTCGGGCTTTGAGCTGGTCAGGGATTTCGAAGTGACCACCGATCTGAAACAGATCACGGATTACTGGAATGTCCGCAAAGGGGTCTTCCCTTCAGTGGGAGGAATGCGTAAACCGGGAACCAGCGTGATTATCGAGGACGTGGCCGTCAGCGCGGAGCACCTGACAGACGCCGTTATGGAAATGCGCCGGATGCTCGACAGGCTGGGCTATGAAGAGGCTGTCATTTATGGTCATGTGCTGGACGGGAATCTCCATTTCATATTTTCCCAGGACTTTCACAGGCCTGAAGAGCTGAAGCAATATGAAGAAATGATCCTTCAACTCACCAGGCTGGTCGTGGATAAGTATGACGGATCCCTGAAGGCCGAGCACGGCACCGGGCTTAATATGGCCCCTTTTGTTTCCTATGAATGGGGGGAGGAGCTTTACTCTTTTATGAAAGAAATTAAGCAAACCTTTGATCCCGGGGGCATCCTGAATCCCGATGTGATTATCTCCGGGGACCCTGAGCTTCATCTTAAGAATTTTAAACCGATGCCCGTCATCGATGAGGCGGTGGACCAGTGCATCGAATGTGGTTTTTGTGAGATTAACTGCCTCACCACCGGACTGACTCTTTCGGCCCGTCAGCGTATTGTGGTTCAGCGGGAAATCGAGCGGTTGAGCCGCCTGGGCAAGAGCCCCGAAAAAGTCCGGAGCCTCGGCAAAGCCTTTGCATATCAGGGTGAGGGCTCCTGTGCGGGAGACGGACTCTGTGCAGTCACCTGTCCCCTCTCCATCGATACCGGTGTTTTGATCAAACACCTGCGTGCCAGAAACAATGAGCGGAAACGGCCCGGGAATCCCATCGCCACCCGGATCGGAGAGCACTTCCCGGCGATTCACTTTTTTGTGAGGTCGGGATTGGGATTTATGACCGCACTGTACAGACTCATCCCATTTAAAAAGATCTGGATCTGGGACCATCATATGCCCCGGCCGGTGAGGAAGAGCGCCCTGAAAGCGCCTGAATATTCAGGTGAAAAGGGAAAGAAGAAGGTGGTCTACTTCCCCAGCTGCATCAACCAGAGCATGGGGACCGCCGTACGGGAAAAACAAAAGAAATCTCTGGTGAAGGTGACGGTGGAAGTCCTGGAGAAGGCAGGCTTTGAGGTAATCTGTCCGGAACACATGAACAGGCTCTGTTGCGGTACTCCCTGGGAGAGCAAGGGATTCTTTGACATTGCCGATGCCAAATCCGGTGAACTGGAGAAAGCCCTTCTAAAAGCCAGCCAGGATGGAGCATACCCGGTGCTCTGCGATACCAGTCCATGCACCCACCGGATGAAACGGGTCATGACAAATAAGCTGGACCTTTACGAACCGGTAGAGTTTATCCACGACCACCTGCTGGACAAACTGGATCTGAAAAAAACGAAAGAAGCCCTGGCCTTCCATGTGTCCTGTACCAGTACCAGGATGGGGCTGGAGGAAAAGTTCAGGGCCGTGGCCAGGGCATGCACGGAGAACCCGGTCTTTCCGGAAGAGGTCGGTTGCTGCGGTTTTGCGGGAAATAAAGGCTTTACCCGGCCCGAAATTAATACCTGGGCCCTGAGAAACCTGAAACTGCAGGTGGACCGGCTTGCGGCAGGCTATTCCAATAGCCGGACCTGCGAAATTGGGCTCTCCCGGAACAGCGGAATTGACTACAGATCCGTGATGTACCTGGTGAGGGACTCCATCAAAGAATAAGCATCTGCCGGGTACTTGTATTGCTTCCGGCCTGAAGGCGGTAAGAATATAAACCCGGTTCAAGGATTCTGGCTTCCACGCCCACCGTGTGTGATCCGGGCCCGTAGCGTTCATTTGCCAGGGTTTGCACCTTTCTTCCGGTCAGGTCAAACACTTCCAGCAGCACATGTTGCTCGGAGGGAAGGGAAAAGGTGATGCTTGAATAATCGCCAAAGGGATTGGGGTGGTTCTGCCCCAGCTCCATCTGCAGGTCCTGCTCCAGCACGCTATTGTAAACAGGTTCGTAGACTCTCACATAATCGATCACCAGATCCTGGGGAAAAATGGTGCTCAGGTCGGGCGATCCGGGCCAGTTCCCGCCCACGGCCAGGTTGATCAGCAGGTGAAATCTCCGGTTAAAGGGTGCCGGGAAAGCAGCAGCACTGCTGTACCACATCCCGGTACCCAGGTTCTGGTATCGTTCTTTATCCACATACCAGCGAAGCTCTCCCTCTTCCCACTCCAGGGCGAAGGTATGAAACTTGCTGTGGAAGGCGGTGTCATCTGTTATATAATCCGTTCCCCGGGACTGGTTTTGCGGATATGGCCCTCCATAGTGGATGGTCCCGTGCACCCGGGTGGTGTCGTGCCCCAGGTATTCCATGATATCGATCTCACCGCTGGCGGCCCAGTTGCCATAATCATTGTCCGTAGGAAGCATCCAGATAGCGGCCCAGAGTCCCTGTCCCACAGGCATCTTTGCCCGGAATTCAAAGCGCCCGTAGGTCCAGTCGCCCAGGTTGATGGTCCGGATCCTTCCCGAAGTAAACTGGCTCGTAGCAACATTCTCTCTTTTGGCTGTAATGGTCAGCATCCCATCGGCCACCTTCACATTCTCCTCTTTGTAATACTGCAGCTCATTGTTTCCCCAGCCGTCCAGGCCGTATTCCGAACCCGTTCCGGTCATGTAGGACCACTTGTCCGTATCCAGGGCATCCCCGTCAAACTCATCGGACCACACCAGTTGCCAGTTCTGGCCGCTTAAAGTTGCAGCTAGGATAAAAAAACCAAATACAAACAAGTGCTTCATGATCCTTTCCTGTTATTTCTTAATGCAATACAGTTTCTTATCTCCTTTAAATATATAGGCGTCCCCCGCCACAGCTACGGATGCCCAGAAACGGTCATCCAGGCTGTTCTCGTGCAAGAATTCAAATTCCCGGCCTGCCCGGATTACCTTGGTGATCCCCCTTTCGTCCGTAAAGAAGATCTTGTCCGCATGCGCCCATGGGCTCGCCCAGCAGGCTCCGACACCATCCAGTTTTTCCTGATAAACGATCTCTCCCGTTTCAGCATCCAGGCAAGCCAGTTCGCCGCCCCTGCTCCCTAAAAGGTACAACAGCCCTTCATATAAGAGCGGGGATGGATTTCCGGTCGGGGCATCCGCCTTAAACCAGGCCAGTCCCTCCCTGGAAGCGCTGATGGAATCCGGGGAAATATCTCCTTCTGCTCCGGCCTTAATGGCAAAAAATGTTCCGGGTACATCCCGGAAGCCGGCATTGCCCATAAAAAGAAGAGTGTCGCTGGCCACAGGACCCGGTATGCTGTACCTTCCGTCCATCCGGAGTTCCCAGAACAATTCACCGGTAAGCGGATCATAGGAGCGAGCCCTGAGCCCCCCGGTCACCAGCTCGGTCCGCTTACTGTTCTTCCAGATAAAGGGAGTGCTGTAGCTGGTCTTCTCATCGCGCTTCACCCTCCATATCTCCTCACCGCTTTCCGGATCCAGTGCAAGCAGGAAAGAATTCTCTTCATTATCCACCTGTACATATAAACGGCCTTCATAAAGTAACGGAGATGCTCCCGTACCCCATCCGTTCTGGGTCTCATACGCACCCAGGTCCTTTTCCCAGACCAGCTCTCCCTCCAGGGTAAAGCAGTACAGCCCATTCATGCCAAAATAGACATATACTTTCTCTCCATCCGTTACAGGAGTCTCCCCGGCATAATTGGTATTGGGGTGCCTGGAAGTCCTCGGATTGCCCCTGCGGGCTACTCTTTTCCATATCTCCTCCCCGGTGAGAAGGTCCACACAGCTGACTTCCCAGCGATAAACATCCATCAGGTAGAGGTTCTGGTTTTCCTGTCCGGCGGAATCTCCCCCCTCCCCTGGTTTATTAATTTTCTCAGGGACCACCGTAGCCAGGAAGATCCTGTTGCCCCATACAACAGGTGAAGCCCAGCCATCACCCTCAACTTCATAGGTCCATGCCACATTCAGATCCTCCCCCCATTCATCCGGCAGATTCTCGCCTTCGGCAATCATACGGGCATCGGGCCCCCTGAACTGTGGCCAGTTTTTGTTTGACGCATTAGTGCAGGAACTTACAAGGATCATAGATACAATGATCATCCATCCGGTTCCGGATACTTGAGGAAGGGAAAGTTTCATAATATTTGGTACATAGTTGAAAACTCGGGATACAAGATAAACCATCTTCCCCATATTCCCCAATCAAGAATTTCAACAGAATGCTCCGACAGTGAATTTCTGAATCAGCCGTACCACTTCCTGGTACGGTTCTGCAGTTTATTGAGAACATCGATGGTGATATTTACATCCTCCACGATCTGGAAGTCGAACATACCCACGCAGATGAAGTCGGCCCCTTTCTCAAAGGCCCAGTTAAATCCGTCTTCAGGTGCTATGGCCCCGGCGGCGAGCACTTTAAAGCCCATCACCGGCACGGTGGCCCGGGCCACAAACTCGGTGGTCTTATCGGGAAAGAGGCAGAAGCAATTATTATGGAACTTATTATGATCCAGGTAATTCTTTCCGTCCACTTCAAAAGGAACCCGGTTCTCCATGGGATGAGCCGACCAGTAATTATCGTGATGCATGGTCTTCATATAATAGTCCGGAATGATACCCGCTTCTTCGGTTGCAATAAGTGCATCCACGGTGTGCGAGGCCAGTCCGGCCACATAACCCTGCCTGCGGATATGATCCATCATCTTCTCCACCACATCGATGCGATCATCCCTTACCAGCCAGTCGACCTGGTTCCCCTGGATCTGAACAATATCCACCCCGTAATCGATAGCTTTGTCAATATTCACATAGTAGTCTTCCTTCTCCATATCCGGATGGACCTGCGAGATGACCTTGATCTTGCTTCCGGTGGCTTTCTTGTATTTGGCGATCAGGACGTTGGTCGGGAAGCCTATGTTAATGGTATTGATCCCGGCCTGTTCGGCCAGCATCAGGGTTTCATAAACCTTGCGTTCGGTGTTATAGGCTTTGAAAAGGGAGGAAACATAAATCAAGTCCCGGGCATGGGCCCATCCTCCAACCAGGTTGCCTCCGGCAACCAGCCTGCTGATCTCGTGCGGACCAATCTTACCTGAGGGAAGCTCTCCTTTCAGATCTGCCAGGGACTTAAAATTCAACTGGATGGTAGCACCGGACATCACATCCACCTCTTTTCCCACATGACGGAAGGCGCCCCATCCCATGGCTCCCAGAATGGGAAGGGTGGCCAGGTTTTTCAGGGCCTCACGGCGTGAATTTGTTCCCTCTGCCCCTTGATTTTCCGCGGCTTCTTTGCTCTTCCACCACCGGTACAGGTTTGAAATCCCGTATCCGGCAGGAGTGCTTGCCACAAACCAGAGTAAGAGGAAAGCTTCAATAAAATTGCGGTTGACAATATAAAAGTGACCTTCCACCGAACCGAACAAAGAGATGCCAAAAGGCGGATAAGCAAAGTAATACAGTACCAGAAGGAGGATACCCCCTGCAGAAGCCAGCCGGATAAACAGCCCCAGGAACAGGGCCAGTCCAATAAGGATCAAGCCATAGACATTCATAAAATCGACCATCCGCACCAGACTCTCCCCGGAGGCCAGCCAGTGGTAAAAGCCGGAAAGGAAGCCGGTGGCATTGGCCAGGTAACTCTGGGCCGACCAGTTCTCCATAAAGAGTTTGGAGAGACCCTCATATAGAAAGTGCCACCCGATGGCGGCACGAATAATGGTAATAAGCACTTGTTTTAAACCGGGATGTTTCATATACAGACTGTTTAGGCCAGTTTAACCCTGACTGCAGCCGGACCCTTGGGGCCTTTCTCAACCTCAAAGGAGACCATATTCCCCTCTACAATATCGTCCTTGAATTCATTCACATGAACAAAAACACTCTCCTGGGTTACTGCATCGCGAATAAATCCATAACCCTTGGAATCATTGTAGAAGGTGAGCCTTCCCCGGCGGATGGGATCCGGTTTCATGGAGTCGTCCATTTTGGGTACACTGACTTCAATATCTTCGGCCTTGGTTTTGGATTTGGTAGTTGGATCAGGGGGCGTGTCGGTAATCATTCCGTTCTCGTCCACATAGGCAATCATACTATCGAGCCCGCCCTGCTTATCCCCATCTTTTCTGGCGAGCCGTTTTTTCTCTTTGTCCTGTCTTTTTTTCGCTTTTTTCTTTCGAACTTCTTTCTTATTGAACGATTCCTGTGATCTGCCCATTAATGATAATTTAGTTTTTTAAGGTTTTCTCCTCAAAGTTAATGTTTATTTTCAGATAATCATGAGGATAGTCCTGTCTTGTCAGCTCCCTGCCTGACTGGCATTAAACCTTTTTGCTTCTCTTTGATCTAAAACTAAAAGAATACTCAGTTTTGTTATATTTTTAAACCTACTAAATACGACAATCATGAAATACTATCTGATAATCGCCACCGCCCTGCTGGTCTCATTTACCGCACAGGCCCAAACCAGGGCTCTTCAGGGCAAACTGACCGCATATAACTCCTTCCCGGTAATGAACGTGGAGGTTAGCTCCAAAAAGGCAAAAGCCACGACCATGTCCGACTCCCTGGGGAACTTTTCGATCGTGTGCCAGGAGAAAGATGTGATCATGATCAAACCCAAAGGCTTCCAGCCGGTGAATGAAAAAGTGAGCGCTGATACCGATACCCTGAAAATCAACCTGATATTTATCGATACAAAAAAGAACCGTGAACTGGCGGTAAATTCCGGATATATGACCGAGACCAATCTGAATTATGCCGTGGCCAACCTGCAGGAGGAGAACAACGATTACTGCAAGTACTCGGACATCCTCTCCCTGCTCAGGGCACTGGGTTCAGGCATTACAGTCTCCAACGGCGGAGTCATCACCATCCGTGGCGGCAATACCTCCTTTTCCGGAATGGACCAGGCCCTGATTGTGGTTGATGGACAGCCCACCACCAGTATCGACTGGATACAACCCTGTAATGTCAGATCCGTGAATGTTTTGAAAGGCTCTGACGCGGCCATTTACGGATCGCGCGCAGGGAACGGGGTGGTAGTGATCACTACCAGAAACTAAGCCTTAACACTTATGAAAATTTTGGCCGGGCGCTTTCTTCTCGCCCTTTTCCTTAGCCTGTGCACCCTGGGGCTTGCTGCACAGGAGAACCGGGCCATGGAGGTCACTGATATTATGAAGTTTCAGCAGATTGAATCCCCCTCGGTCTCGCAGAATGGCCTTTGGGTGGTACATGCTGCTGTACCCGACCGGGGCGATCCCCGGGTGCTGGTCTACTCCAGTGACGGCCAGGTGCAGTATGAAATGGCCGGCAGCAAAGAACCGCTTATTTCGAACGACGGGCTCTGGATTGCAGCCGTCAAGGCTGTGCCGGCCAGTGAGCAAATGCTATCGGCGAAGGAAAAGAATCAGGGATCAAAAACCGGAATGCTCCTTTTAAATACTTCGACCGGAGAAGAGTTCTCCTACGAAAATGTGAAGTCGTTCACTTTCAGTAATAACAGCAGATGGCTGATTTATCATCACCATGGTAAAGAAGCTGAAAAAAAGGAGGACGAAAAGAATCAAAAAAAACTGCAGGCGGGAAGCACCTTAACCATCCTGGAGCTGGGGAAAGCAGAAGGGGATAGCATCGCATTTGTATCAGCCTTTGCCCTGGATAGTATTTCTCAGCACCTGGCCTATGTGGTGGCCGACACCGGGCAACTGGAGAACGGGATTTACTCGCTTGGTTTGTCCGCTCGCTCCGCCTCTCCGCTTACCCTCTATGCCGGCAGCAGTTCCTGGGCCGGAGAACTGAGCTGGAACAGCCGGACCGGGCAACTGGCATTCCTGGCAGGAGTGACCACGGATAAGGGAAAAAAGGGGGAAACCGGTCTATACCTGTGGAGGCCGGGAGCAAGGGAAGCTGAACGGGTGCTTTCAGACGAAGAACTTCAGAAGGAGTGGAAGATCTGGCACAGCAATAAACTACAATGGTCCAAAGACGGGCAGCGGCTCTTTCTGGGAACCAAACCCGGTTCTGAAATCCCTGAGCCGGAAGAGGAGAAACCCGACTCACTGAAAAGCCTTTACAGCAGTGAGGATATCCTGGCCGAACGGACCGTGGATGTATGGCACTGGAACGATCCTTACATTAACACCCACCAGAAGAAGAGGTGGGAATCTGAAAAGAACCGCACCTATACCGGGGTATATTACCCGGACGAGGATCGTTTCGTCCAGCTGGCAGATCCGAAGATGCCCGATATCAGGATCCCAGAAAACCCTCATACAGCTCTGGGTTCGTCCTCACTACCCTATGCAAAGCGTATGACCTGGGATGGCCGTTACAGCGACTATTATCTGGTGAACCTGAGCTCTGGAAAGAAAGAACTGGTGCTAAGCGAACAACAGGGCAGTCCCTCCCTGTCGCCCGATGGAAAATATCTGAGCTGGTATGAAGACGGGGACTGGTACCTGATGGATGCCCACAGCCTTGAATCCAGGAACCTGACTTCTGAGCTGGAAGTTCCTTTTGCTGATGAGGACTGGGACTACCCGGAAGATACACCGGGCTATGGAGTGGCCGGCTGGCTGGACAGTTCGGAAGCCCTGCTGCTCTATGACAAGTATGATATCTGGCAGTTTCCTGCCGTAACGGGCAGTCCGTTCTGTCTGACCGGGGGCAAAGGAAGGGAGGAAAAACTGCAGTTCAGAATCAGGGAACTGGACCTCGGGAAAACCTGCCTGGAATCCGGGGAACAATTGTTCCTTTCGGCTTATCATGATCTCGAAAAATATACAGCAGTCTACCAGATGAAAGCAGGGAAACCGGGCGTATCCCCGCTTTCGGTCGGATTAAAAAAATACAATCTGCTGGCAAAGTCCAAAGAAGCCGACCTGCTCCTGTTCACCCGGCAGTCCTATACCGAATACCCGGACCTGTGGGTCACAGATCTGAAATTCAGGAACCCAAGAAAACTTTCCGATCTGAATGCCCAGACCAGGGGCATTGCCTGGGGGGAGGCTGAACTGGTGGAATGGTCCTCTCTGGATGGCACCCCCCTGCAGGGGATCCTGATCAAACCAGGAAATTACGAAGCAGGGAAAAAGTATCCGGTCCTGGTTTACTACTACCGCTTCTTCTCCAACCGTCTGTATGACTTTAACCGGGTGGAGTTAAGCCACCGGCCGTGCTTTCCCTTCTATGCAAGTAACGGCTATGCTATTTTTCTGCCCGACATTCGTTTTGATATTGGAAATCCCGGGTACTCGGCCACCAAATGCCTGGTACCAGGGGTACAGAAGCTGATCGACTCGGGCATTGCCGATCCCGGCGCCATTTGTCTGCACGGCCACTCCTGGAGTGGTTACCAGACTGCCTTTGCCATAACCCGGACCGATTTATTCACCTGCGCTATCGCCGGGGCTCCGGTCGCCAACATGACCTCTGCCTACAGTGGCATCCGCTGGGGAAGCGGGCTGGCCAGGCAGTTCCAGTATGAGAAATCGCAAAGCCGTATCGGGGGCAGCCTGTGGGAAGCCAGGGACCTGTATATTGAAAATTCCCCGGTCTTTTTCGCCGACCGGATTGAAACCCCTTTATTGATCATGTTTGGTGACGAAGATGATGCCGTGCCCTGGTACCAGGGCATTGAACTCTACCTGGCCATGCGCAGACTGGAGAAGGAGTGTCATTTCCTGCAGTACAGGGACGAACCGCACCATCCCAGGAAGTATGCCAACAAGCTGGATTGCACCCTGAAATACAAAGAGTACCTGGATCATTACCTGAAGGGGGAACCGGCAGCCGACTGGATCCTTACCGGGGTCCCTTATAAGGGAAAGTAAGATGATCGTAAGCAGAGGGCATCAGGAGAGCTGGTCCAGATCCATCCAACGCTCCATCTTCGCCTGAATCTCCTCCATGATCGAAGCGATGCGTATGGATTTACGGTTCAACTCTTCATAATCGAGCGAGTCGCTGTGCATCTCCTTTTCCAGAACTGATTTCTCGGTCTCCAGCTTTTCGATGGCCTCTTCCAGTCCGTCATACTCCTGCTGTTCCTTATAGGAGCGTTTGGTTTTTACCGGGTGAACTGCCTGTTTAGGCTTCAGCGCCTTCTCCGTGCTTCTGTTTTCTGCTTTCTTTCCGGATTCCTGCTGAAAGCGGTAATCGGAATACGAACCGTAATGATCCCTGATTTTCCCCTCCCCCTCAAAAATAAAGAGATGATCGGTGAGCTTGTTCAGGAAATAACGGTCGTGCGAAACGATAATCAAACATCCTTTAAAAGCCAACAGAAACTCTTCCAGTTTATTCAGGGCAAACAGGTCCAGATCATTGGTGGGTTCATCGAGTACCAGGAAATTGGGATTTTTAATCAGGACCGTAAGCAGATGAAGCCGCCTGAGCTCCCCGCCACTCAGTTTTGCTATCCGCTTGTACTGGGCATCGGGCGAGAACATAAAGTATTCCAGGAAGCGCGAGGCGGAGATGGTCCGTCCATCCTCCATCTGGACTACCTCGGCAATCTCCTTCACCGCATCGATCACCCGCTGTTCCTCGTTCCAGGCGGGGCCCATCTGCCGGTAGTATCCCTGAACAAGGGTTTCACCGCTAATCACCCTCCCCGAGTCGGGCTGCTCCAGACTGGTGATCAGGTTCAGAAAAGTTGTCTTACCGGTTCCGTTACGGCCAATGATCCCCAGCCGTTCTCCCCTGGCAAACTTATAGGAGAAATTGTCGATGATCAGAAGAGGGCCATATTGCTTTTTCAGCTTCTCGATCTCCATGATCTTCCCTCCCAGTCGTGGCGATTTTACCCGTAACACAAGCTCTCCGCCTTCCTCCACCAGCTTTGCTTTCTCTTCGATATCCCGGAAGGCATCGATGCGGGACTTCGATTTACCGGTTCTTGCCTTGGGCATCCGGCGTAACCATTCCAGCTCCCTTTTCATCAGCTGGCCCGCCCGGTGGGCCTCCACCTTGCGAAGATCTTCCCTGGCTGCCCTCTTTTCCAGGAAATATTCATAATTTCCCTGATATTGATAAAGTGTTCCCAGGCTCAATTCGAAAATCCGGTTACAAACCCTGTCCAGAAAAAAGCGGTCGTGGGTCACCATCAAAAGAGTCAGGCTGCTCCGCGACAAATAGACTTCCAGCCACTCAATCATATCGATATCCAGATGGTTGGTGGGCTCATCCAGGATCAGGAAATCGGGTTCATCCAGCAGAACCAGGGCCATGGCCAGCCTCTTTTTTTCCCCACCGGACAACTGGCCAAAAAGCTGACTCGTCCGGGTGATGCGAAACAAATCCAGTAACTGCCTGAGCCGGCGCTCATAATCCCAGGCATGCAGGCGATCCATCTCCGCAGTAAGTGCTTCAAGACGGCCATCCGCCTCGTCCGGCTGCTGCCTGCCGTGTTCCAAAAGCACCTGCTCATACTCTTTAATAAGGGTCAACAGGGCTGTATTGGCCGAAAGAATCAGTTCATCGACAGTCAGGTCGGGATCCAGAACGGGACTCTGCTCCAGAAAGGCCACCTTGATATCGTTCCTGAAGGTGAAGGCACCGCTGTCGGACGACTCCAGACCTGCCAGGATTCGTAACAGAGTTGTTTTTCCGGTCCCGTTCCGGGCAATGATCGCTGTCTTCTCTCCCTTGGCCAGACCAAAGGTAATCTCTTCAAAGAGCAACTGGTCCCCGAAGGATTTTGATATATTCTCGGCCGAAAGGTAGTTCATGTTCGCCCAAAGATAACTCAATTCGCATACACGGTACAGGGAAAATTGCTTTCTCCGCTTCGGTGATCCTGTAAAAAATGGTAAATTGAAAACGAAACTGTAAAATACGAGCTATGAAAATTCTACTTGTCTCCTTTGCAAGCATCGCTATCCTGTTCAGCTGCAACACTTCCGGTTCCAAACAGGCTCCTGATGAAAAGGAGGCTGAAATCAACTGGTCCTTAAAAGAAGTCTGGAGCACAGATACCCTGCTGGCTACCTGCGAATCGGTTCTCTATGACAAATCCAGAAATCTGCTGTTTGTATCCTGCATCAACGGGGCTCCCGCAGAGAAAAACGGGGAGGGTTATATCTCAAGCCTCCGGCCCGATGGCCGCATAGAGACGCTTAAATGGGTCACGGGTTTAAATGCTCCCAAAGGAATGGGGGTGAGCGGGAATCTGCTCTATGTAGCGGATATTGATCAGCTTGTAATCATTGATATAGAAAACTCGGAAATCATTGAAAGGCTGGACATTGAAGGGGCCTCTTTCCTGAATGATGTGGCTGTCGGAACCAGCGGCAGAGTATATTTTACCGATTCTGATACAGGCTTTATTTGGATATACAGCGATGGAAAGCTGGGAGCCTGGATCACCGATAGCCTGGAGAGACCTAACGGGCTCTTTGTGGAGGAGTCAAGAATCCTTCTTACCTGCTCCGGAAGCGAGGACCTGAAAGTTATAAACAAAGCTACCGGAGCCGTAGAAACTGTGACCGGTGAGATTGGTCACGGCGATGGAATTGAGTTCACCGGAACCGAAGGCTACTATATCGCCACCAGCTGGAGCGGAGAAATCTTCATGATCGGTCCCGATTTCAAAAGGACAAGCCTTTTAAAGACTTCTGATAAGGAGATCAATTCGGCCGATATAGGATTCAACCTGGAGGAGCAGGTTCTCTATGTCCCCACCTTTTTTGATAACCGGGTAGTTGCCTATAAACTGGAGAGGTAAAAATGAGAACACTATGGACCCTCTGCATTCTTGGCTCAATGTGTCTGAACAGCCCGGGGCAGAATTCCGGGTCCGGTCTGCCCGAACCGGCTGTCCCGGGCGAAAATGCTTACCTGAGGAGTGAACTGATCTTCCGGCTTGACAACAGGCCCACCCCGGAGTGCCATGCCTCCACCCTGGTGGAGACCTCATCGGGCATAACAGCTGCCTGGTTTGGAGGCAGCCACGAAAAAAACAGGGATGTGGGAATCTGGATCTCTCACCTGGACGGTGACAGCTGGAGCACCCCGGTGGAGGTAGCCAATGGAGTACAGAATGATACGCTTCGCTATCCCTGCTGGAACCCGGTCCTGTTCCAGCCATTTAACGGCCCCCTGATGCTTTTCTATAAAGTGGGACCGAGTCCGCGCGATTGGTGGGGAGAGCTGATTACTTCTGAGGATCAGGGTTACAGCTGGTCGCCTCCCCGGAAATTGGGGGAGTCTGTACTGGGACCTCTGATCGGCCCGGTTAAAAACAAACCCATCCAGTTTGAAAATGGCAGCATCCTCTGTCCCTCCAGTACTGAACGGATCGAGCAGGGCCAGACATACTGGCAGGTGCATTTTGAATTAAGCAGGGACCTGGGGAAAAGCTGGAAGGTGATCGGTCCCATCAATGACGGTATTGAATTTGATGCCATCCAGCCCAGCATACTCAGCTACGAAAATGGGGACCTTCAGATTCTCTGCCGGACCATGCAGAATGTGATTTCTGAAAGCTGGTCCAGCGACGGAGGGTATCACTGGAGCCCGATGAAAGCAACGCAGCTCCCCAATCCCAGTGCCGGAACAGATGCGCTTACTCTGAAGGACGGAAGACAGTTACTGGTCTACAACCATTCGGAGCGGGGCAGGAATTCCCCCGGAAGAGGAATACTAAATGTGGCTCTTTCCGAAGACGGCATAAGCTGGACTCCGGTAATCACGCTTGAAAACCAGAAGGGAGAATTCTCCTATCCTGCAGTGATCCAGTCATCCGACAATCTGGTCCATATCAGCTATACCTATAATCGCAAATCGGTAAAATACGTGGTTTTTGACCCGGCGAAACTGGAACTGCCGCCCAGGAATAATTGAGGGAAATGCATTCACTGGACATCCTTATATTTATCGCCTACATGGCCGGAGTAAGCCTGTTTGGGGCCTCTTTCTACAGGAAAAACAGGACCTCATCTGCCTTTACGCTGGGCAACCGGAATATCCCCGGTTGGGTGATCACCCTGTCCATTTTTGCCACTTTTGTCAGCAGCATCAGCTTCCTGGCCCTTCCGGGCACGGCCTATCAAAGCAACTGGAATCCTTTTGTATTCAGCCTGACCATTCCACTGGCCGCTTTGATTGCTGTAAAATTCTTTGTGCCGCTCTACAGGAGGGTCAACAGTCCCTCTGCCTATAGTTACCTGGAGGAACGATTCGGGCCCTGGGCCCGGATTTATGCTTCGGTCTGCTACCTGCTCACGCAGTTAATGAGGGTTGGGACCATCCTTTACCTGCTGGCCCTGACCCTTCATGCTGTCTTCGGATGGAACATGGCCCTGATTATTGTGATTACCGGTTTCACCATTATGGCCTACTCCATGCTTGGAGGATTGCAGGCGGTGGTTTGGACCGATGCGATCCAGGGGATTCTGCTGATTTGCGGGGCCCTTTTAACTCTTCTTTTCATCCTGTTGCGAATGCCCGACGGGGGAGCTCAGGTTTTCCGGATCGCTGCGGATCAGGGAAAGTTCAGCCTGGGCAGTTTCGGACTGGATCTTTCTGCTTCCACCTTCTGGGTGGTCCTGGTATACGGCATCTTTATCAACCTGCAGAATTTTGGGATTGACCAGAACTACATTCAACGCTATATGGCCTCCAGGTCCGACCGTGCGGCAAAGAGATCGGCCCTGTCGGGCGGTTTGCTGTATATCCCCGTATCCCTGCTGTTTCTCTTGATCGGAACCGCCCTGTACGCCTTCTACACTTCCGGTGCCTCCCTCCTTCCGCCGGAACTGCAGGGTCTTGAAAAAGCGGATCAGATTTTCCCGCACTTTATTGTAAATCAACTTCCCAGGGGAGTAAGCGGGCTGCTTATTGCCTCCATTTTTGCGGCAGGGATGAGCACCATCTCCACCAGCTATAACAGTTCGGCCACGGTCTTTCTTTCCGATTATTACAAGAAGTTCGGCAAGGAGGAAAAAAGTGAAAAGGAATCCATGAAGGTCCTCTATATCTCCTCGGTGGTGATCTCCATCCTGGGAATCGGGATTGCGCTGGCCATGATCAATGTAAAATCTGCGCTGGATACCTGGTGGAAACTGGCATCCATTTTCAGCGGTGGCATGCTGGGGCTTTTCCTGCTGGGGGCATTCTCCGGGAGAAGCAGCTCGCCGGCCGCTTTGACCGGAGTGATCCTGGGCATAGCGGTCATCGCCTGGATGAGCCTCTCTTCGCTGGCAGATGACCCGTCCAGGTACGGCAATATTTTTCACTCCTACCTGACCATCGTTTTTGGAACCCTCACTATTTTTCTGGCAGGCTTTCTTATATCCGGTTTGGCGGCCAGACTCAAACCATCCTGATTTCAGATCTCCCAAAAATCATTAGCTTTGATTCTGCCAAGTTTTTCAAGGTGCAATTAGCGATCCTGTCAGATATTCACGAGGACCTGAGCCGATTACGCAGGGTTCTGAAAAAGATTGACCAGAAAGGCTGTGATCTGACCGTCTGTCTGGGAGATATTTCCGGATTCAGCGAACCATTCTACAGGTACCGGAAATCGCGAAATGCTTCTGCCTGCCTGGAGCTGGTCCGGAGAAAGTGTGACATTATTATCCCCGGCAACCACGACCTGCATGCCGCAGGAAAGATTCCGGAGCCGTCCACCTCCGTAAAGGATGAACGATGGGACCATCATAAGGATCTGGATCCGGGATTCAGCGAGGAAGAGATCGCGTTCCTCTCAGCGCTTCCAAGCTTCCGGATTCTCCCGGGCCATGGGAAGGGAATCCTGCTCAGCCATTATGCCAGCCCCAATATTTCCGGTATTGTAAAAGGATTCTACACCCGTGGAAGTGAGTTTGCTTCTCATTTCCGGTTTATGCAGGAGAAGGGATGCGCTCTGGGCTTTACCGGCCACGCCCATGCGCGTGGATTCTACACGGTTGGCCTGCAAGGGGTCAGGCATTATTCCTACAGGCGATTGCTGCTGAAAGATTTTCCGCTCATTATCGGGATTCCACCGGTAACCCGCCACAAATACCGCACAGGTTTTTGTATCTTTGATACAAACAGTAGTCTCCTTCAAGTCTTTAAGCAATACTGACATGCCCAAGGACAACCTGAACCGGTTTTTTATCTCCATTGTATTGCCCTCCATTCTGGCCATCGGTCTTTTTGTCCTGACCATCTTTGTGGTCATTCTTCCATCTTCTGAAAGAAATATCATGGAGGGCAAGAAGGAGATGATCGCTGAACTGACCAATTCTGTTTGCAGCCTGCTGGAGGAGTACCAGCAGGAGGTCCTGGATAAGGGTATTCCGGTGGACTCGGCCAGGGAGCTGGCCATTAAGCGGGTGAGCCGGATCCGGTATGGCGATGAAAGGAAAGACTACTTCTGGATCATTGACAAAGAGCCTGTCATGATCATGCACCCCTACCGGCAGGAGCTGGTAGGGACCAGTCTGAACACTTACAAGGATCCGGATGGCAAGTTGCTTTTTGTAGAGTCGGTCCGCACTGTGGAAGAGTCAGGAGAGGGCTTTATCGACTATATGTGGCAGTGGAAAGATGATTCCTCTAGGATTGTACCCAAACTATCCTATGTGCTGGAGTTTGAAGCATGGGACTGGATCGTTGGCACTGGAATCTACCTGGAAGATGTAAGAATGGAGATCCGTTCGCTGAAGAACCGTCTTCTCCGGGTGGTCCTGATTATCACGCTGCTAATCAGCATCCTGCTGGTGGTGATCATCCGGCAGAGCCTGAGCATTGAGAAAAAGAAAAAAAATGCGGAAGATGCCCTTTTAATATCCAGGGAAAAGTACAAATCACTGGTGGAGGCCGCCACCGAAGGAACGCTGATGATGGTGAAAGGAGAATTTATTTTTTCAAATCTCCGTTTCAGTGACCTGAGCGGTTACACGCCTTCAGAGCTTAAAATTTTAAAATTCGAAGACCTGTTCAGTCTGAAATGGATAAATCTTGCCGGTGAATTCAAAGAGCCCCAAAAATCCATTTCCCGGGAAACCCTCTTAAACTGTAAGGCAGGACAGAAAAAAGAGGTGGTTATTTCTGTCTCCCGGATCACCTTTGCGGGACAGGCCGGCTACATCATTATAATCAAAGAAGTCAGCAGCCATATGCAGTTTGAAAAGGATCGCGAACTGCTTTCCGGGGAGCTTCAAACCCTGCTGCTGATGATGCACCAGCCTCTGAAGGCAATCTCCAGGGAGATCAGGCGGGTACATGCCGAAGCCTCTGTCAGGGAGGCTATCAGGATCCTGACCCGGAAACGGACCGATATCCTCTTTGTCAATCACGGCGATAAAATTGTGGGTGTAATCAACCAGCATGATCTTACTGAAAGGGTCCTGGCCACCGGACTGGATATGGATAAGAAAGTGATTGAGATTATGAGCTCCCCGGTGGTCACCCTGCATGAAAATGCTCTCCTGTTTGAAGGACTCCTCACCATGAAAAAAAGAGGTCTTTCGCATATTGCGCTGACAGGCACAAACAGGAAGATCAGCGGGGTGGTCGGGTACCGCGAGATTGGCGGTATTCAGGAAAACCTGGCAGGCTTCCTGGTCAAGGAAATAACGGTTGCCGAGGGAGTGGATCAACTAAAACGCATATACGGCCGCCTGCCTGTCCTGGTTAAAGCCCTTACAGACAGTGGGGCAAAGACCCGGATTATTACCCGGATTATCAGTTCCGTAGGAGATTCTATTCACCGGCGCCTCATCGATCTGGCCATGGAAGAGCTTGGACCCGCTCCCTGCAAATTCGCCTTTATTGCGCTGGGCAGTCATGGAAGAGGAGAACAGACCCTGGCCACCGATCAGGACAATGCCATCATTACGGTGAACATGCAGGATAGTTACCGCCGGGAGGCACAGGTTTACTTCCAGGTACTGGCAAATAAAATCAATATGGAGCTGGATGATGTGGGATACCGCAAGTGCCAGGGAGATGTTATGGCCAGTAATCCCAAATGGAACCGGGAACTGGACGGCTGGAAAAAATATTTCAGCGAGTGGATCGGGAGCAGCACCCCGCAGGACATCCTCGATGCCGCCATCTTTTTTGACTTCCGCTGTATTTATGGGGAGCATATCCTGGTGGATCAGCTCCGCACCCATGTGAACAAAACCGTGAAGGGCAAAGCTGTTTTCTTTTACCATATGGCCCGCTCCATTAATCAGATGAAGATTCCTGGAAAAGCCGATGAACATCACCTGGACCTGAAAAAGATCCTTTTACCGGTAAGCTCATATATCCGGCTCTATGCCATCCGTGAAAACCTGACGGTCACAGGCAGTACAGAAAGAGCAGCCCTGCTTCTGGAAATGGGGGTCTTTGATCCATCCCTGCACGATGAACTGGCAGAGGCTTTTGACTTCATCACAAACCTTCGTATCAGGAACCAGGCAGATAGCATTGCGCGGAACGAGGCTCCGGGAAATACAGCAGACGAGCGTTCGACGGACCGGATCGAAAAAATGATCCTGAAAAAACAACTGCATGATATTGCCGGTCTGCAAACCAGGCTAAGCGGAGAATTCAGTGGTACAGAGTAAATATATAACTCCATTATCCATATATTAAAAAGACGATCATCCTTTTTTTTTCTGGCCCTCCCCTTGTCCCTGTTTGCGCAGGGGACACAGAAAGCCGATGCACTGCTTCACCCAGGGATGGCCGCTAACAGGGCTCCAATGTGTTTGGCTCCGCTCACCATGCTTTATAAAGGATCAAAGGCTGAGGGGAGTCAAAATACAGGGTGAAGCTTTCGGCCAGGGCTTCATTCAGGCTTGCCCGGTACCAGTTGGAGAGCCTCAGATCTTGTAAAGGATATTTCAGGCCCCTCGAACTTACCCGGGTTCTGTTATCGACCGCAAAAACGGAGATTTTTTCTCCGGCAAAGGACTCCACCTGCTGGCCACTCTGAACCAGGAAAAAGATACCAAAATCGGAGACTATGCTTGCCTCAATGCCGGGATAATATTCGAGCAAGAGGGAAATATTGCCCAGGGTATGATCCTCGCGCAGGCCGGTAGCCCCCAGGATGGTAACTGCCGGATAGGCTTTTTCGATACAGTACTGAACCGCCTTGGTCAGATCATTGCTTTCCTGTTCCTCGGACCGGATCATGATGGAGCCGAATTGCTCCCTGACCCGGAAAGAAACAGAATCCATATCTCCAATAATCACTTGGGGAGTCATCCCCCTGGCAAGCAGCTTATCGGCAGCACCATCGCAGCAGATCACCAGTTCTGCCGAATTCAGAAGATCCAGTCCCTGCCTGGCCTCCGGGAAACTCCCGTTGGCCAGAATAACAATCCTATTTCCCCCCTTCATTTTCAATCTGCTTATTCAAATATTTTTTCCATTCCATATACCCATAAACCGACATCCCTGCGTAAACTGCATAAAGAATGACCGTAGGATACAATCCTTTGTAAATATACAGACCCATGCTGACAACATTGGCAATGATCCATAAAAACCACTGCTCTATAATCTTTCGTGTGAGCATCCAGGTGGCCACAATGGCCAGCGCAGTAGTAAAGGAATCACCCAGCGGAACGGTGGAGTCTGTATAGCGATCCAGGACCAACCAGATGCCCGCCCAGGAACAGGCAAAGAAAAGGAAGAGGAAAATGAACTGCAGCCTCCGGATCCGGATCACCGGCAGCTCCCCTTTTTCTGTTTTGGCTCCTCCCCTGGCCCAGTAGTACCAGCCATAGATACTGATTAACACATAGTACACCTGCAGGCCCATATCTGCATAGAATTTCCCGTTGAAAAAGATATAGACGTAGGCTGCCGAAGTAATCAGTCCCAGGGGCCAGAGCAAGCGATCCTGCCTGACCTCCAGAATCACATAAAGAATTCCTGTTACGACGCCGAATATCTCAATCCACATCTGGGCTAATTCTGAATTCCATTAGAATCTGAGGCTCACCCTGGCCAGGTAATTGATGGTAGCCTGGGGAAAATATGCCGACCAGTAGTACTCCTCTCCATCCTGCCACCAGGTGCCGCCGTAAGCATTGTTTTCGTACAGGGCATTAAAAAGATTGTTGACCTGGAGCTGCAAAGTGATCAGGCCCACCTTCTTAACTGAGAAAGAGTAGTCCCATCTCAGATTATTTACAAACCAGGCTTTCAGCCTTAAATGCTCATTCATGGTATTTACAAAATACTGCCGGCTCACGTACTGGCTGATTAGGTGCAGCTCCATGGAGCCAGCCAGGTGCAAAACCAGGTCGCTCGAGGAGATCACCGAGGGTGAATAGGCGATATCCACATCACCAAGCCCTCTGGAAGAAGGGTGTCCCTCCCAGGTATTTGAATCATAATCCACATAGTACTCTGTGAAATCCCTGATCCTGTTTCTGCTCAGAGTCAGGTTGGCATTCCATTCCAGAAAGGATGCCGGCTGGATCCCGAAAGTCATCTCCACTCCGGCCCGGTAACTTTTCTTCACATTGGTCATGATCGGGTAACCATCCTGGCTCAACTGGCCCGTGGGTACGAGCTGATTCTTATAATCCATATAGTACAGATTAAGGGCAGCGGCCAGATGGGTGGATGTGAAGGAGTAACCAATCTCCAGGTCCCTGAGCTGCTCCGGTCTGGGGGTGGATGCGGGATCGCCTGTTGCATCCTTGAAATTTTGCCTGGCAGGCTCCCTGTTAGCCACGGAAAAAGAGGCATAGGCCTGCTGGTTGCCGCTGATCTCCATCTGGGCTCCCAGCTTAGGATTGAAGAAGTGAAACAGGTGCTTCTGGTCCAGCACTCTCCTGTACCCGTCGTCATCGATGCCTTTCAGCAGATAGTAAACATAGCGGTACTGGACATCTGCAAAGAGATTCAGGCGATGAGTAAGCTGGTAATTGGATTTGAGATACAGGTTGCCATCCCACTTCTCCGAGTCGTTCCTGTACCACTCCTGCCCCTTTTCGGTTTCTCCTGCATATCGCATCCAGATTATTTCTCCGAAGTGGTCGCCTGCATACCGGTTTATGCCCCCTCCTCCATAAAGCCTTAGCTGATCCCTGGAATAAATCAATGAGAACACAGTTCCGTAAAAATCATTATCGAGCCACTTCTGCCGGACCAGGTCTGTATTAGTAAGGGTATCAGATTCCACCACCAGATCGGGCAGATAATAATCATAAAGTGCTTCATCCTGCCTGAACTGCTCGTAGTATCCTTTGCCATCGACGTAAAACAGTGCCGCATTCAGGAAAAGATCTTCAGAGAGCATGGTGGAATAAAGCAAATGGTAATGGTTCTGCCAGTAATTATCGGTCTGGTTCTCATAGTAACGGCTCTCTCCTGAAGGGGTCAGGTACTGACCCGCCGGATTGTAGGTCCGGTTGCTATCCAGGGTGGCCTCGTCGATCCCCCACCAGCTGATACCCGAATGCTGTTCACCCAGGATAACATTTGCTTTGATTCTGCCCCTTTTGGTGAAGTAGGAGCCCGAAAGCTGCATGGACTGGTTATCGGAAAAAGCGTAATCCACATAACCATCCGACTTCATATTGGAATAGCGCACATCCAGGCTTAGACGTTCCCTGATAAGTCCTGTGCCCGCTTTCACCGTATGGATCCGTGTATGATAGGAACCAAAGGTGCTGCTGATATCTGCGTAGGCCAGCTTTGAGGGAGTTGCCGTCTGCAGGTTGACCGAGGCCCCGAAAGCCGCCGCTCCGTTGGTGGAAGTCCCGACCCCCCTTTGCACCTGTATACTGTTTAAGGAGCTGGCAAATGCAGGCATATTCACCCAGAATACCTGTTGTGACTCTGCATCATTCAGTGGTATGCCATCCACCGTGATATTTATTCTGCTTGGATCGGCGCCCCGGATCCGAAAGTTGGTATAACCTATTCCCGTCCCCGATTCGGAAGACTGGACCAGCGAGGGAGTCAGACTCAGCAGGTAAGCCATATCCTGGCCCATATTCCGGGCTCTTATTTCCTCCTTCTCCATGTTTTCATAGGCCATGGGAGTTTTATTACCCGCTCTTGTTGCTCTGACAACCACCTCATCGGCAATAAACATGGAGGTCTGCAGTACTACTTCGTAATTCTCTTTGAATGGGGGTGCGACTTCGATAACCCTGGTCTCAAATCCCATGTATGAGATTCTTATCTCATAAGACTTTCGTGCATCCAGCAGCAACTCAAAGGTTCCCGCTCTGTCTGTAATCACGCCCAGCCGGGTATGATTCACCACGACATTGGCTCCAGCCAGTGCCTCCCCCCTGGTATCAGTAACGGTACCATGTATTTGAGCAACCTGGGAAAGGACCAGCACAGAAGCAGTCAGAAATATCGAAATGAGGCTTAACCTTTTCATGGCATTGGTTTAAATCAATCGTACAATGAAAGGGGCCCGGAATAGTTATGCTCTGTTCCCTACGCTGGCATTATCCAGATCAGGTAAAGGGTTTGATCTCAGCCCGTACTATTAAGGCACCCCGTAATATCTGTAAAGATACAAGAAAAAATATTACTTTTACATATCATTTTATATACATATATAAATATATGCAATTCAAACAACTCGACCTGAAACCGCAGGGAAGCCGCCTCACACGCACCATTCATTCGCCCCGTATTAAAACTACAGCGATTGCCATTATCGTGGGAGCCGTGCTAGGATTCCTGTTTTTCTACTTCACCGAAGGGCGACTGATGGAGAGTATTCCTGCAAAGGAAATTGTGAAGAGCCTGCTAATCGGGGGCTTTTTCGGATTTTTCATTACCAACAGCCCCTGTGCCCGTGGGAGATGCTGATCTTTCCGACATTTCGATTCTTGACTTTGGAAGACTTTCGGGATAGTTACGCTGCAGATAATCAATCAGCTTTTCCCGCACATGCACCCTCAGATCCCATGCCGAAGGGGAGTCTGCCGCACTCATCAGGGCCCTGATCTCCATGGTTTTTTCTGTGGAGTCGGTCACCTGCAGTACATTCACTTTTCCATCCCAGTTCTTATCCGACTGCAGGATCCTGGTAAGCTCACCGCGCAGTTTATCAATGGGAACGGAATAGTCCGTAAAAATAAAAACGGTACCCAGTATATCTGCAGAAATCCGGGTCCAGTTCTGAAACGGTTTTTCTATAAAATAGGTGGTCGGAAGTATCAGGCGGCGCTTATCCCAGATTCTGACCACCACATAGGTCAGGTTTATCTCCTCGATCCATCCCCATTCTTTCTCCACAATGACCACATCTTCAAGCCGGATGGGCTGAGCGATTGCAATCTGGAACCCGGCCAGTACATTTCCAATGAGCTTCTGCGCTGCAAAGCCCAGAATAATTCCGGCCACGCCGGCGGAAGCAAAGAGGCTCACTCCCACTTTCCTGATTTGCTCAAAGGTCATAAGGGCAATGGATATAGCTATCAGCAGCACGATAAAAATCAATATCCGTTCCATGATTTTAAACTGGGTATAGACTCGCCTGGCCTTCAGATTGTCCTTTTCCTCTATATCATAGCGAAGCAGTACGATTTCCCGACCGAATTTGATGACCCGGATAATGAGCCAGGTAATAAAAAAAATGATAAGCAGGCTCAGCAGATGCATGAATATGTCAACCAGCTGATTTGCAGGGGCAAATGCAAAAAATACAAGATACAAGGCAATGGTCATAACAAGACCCAGGCTGGGATTTTTAGATTTTTGCCAGATGAGTCGTAATGTGGGCTTGTCTGATCTTTTAGTGAAACGTTTCAGCATCATAAAGCTGAGAGTGTGTATGACAAAACTACCCGCCAGAATTAAAACACTGACAATGACCGCATGTTGCCAATTGCCATTATCGTATTGATTTGCAAATTGTTGTGCCAGTTCATCAAACATAACTTTCGGTTTTCAAGATTATTTTCAACGATTCCTCATTTAAGATTCCCCGGAATATCCGTCCTGATAATGATCTCTTATATAATAGCTTCCCTGTTTAACTAACTCCAACCTGCATCACTGCATCGCCCTGGTGAAGTACCGGATCGTTATTCAGACTGATGACCTGTCCCGAAGTATGAGACTTCAGCCGAACCCTGTATTCTCCAAAAGGATCCGTGATAAACCCCACCGTCTGATTCTTTTTAATATCGTCGCCGCATTGAACCAGGCTTTGAAAAATACCTGATGTTCGCTCCCTGATCCAGGATGAATGCATAAACACGCGGTTTTCATATTCCGGTGGGACCAGCGTATGGGAAGAGAGACCCAGATAATTCATCAAGCGCAGGGTGCCGCTGATGCCTTGTTCAATGACTCCTTCGTTCAGGCGTGATGATTCTCCCCCTTCAAAAACTATGATCTGTTTGCCCAGTTTTGCGGCAGCCTGGCTTAGGGAGCCGGGCCGGTATTTGGCATGCAGAGTGACGGGCGCATAAAAGGCGTTCGCCAGTTCCATGTTAAGGGGATCATTTAACATGCAACGCACCTGGGGATGATTGGCCCGGTCGGCTCCGCCTGTGTGAAAATCTACCCCGCAGTCAATCTTTGGTACAATGTCTTTCATCAGGTAATAGGCAATCCTGGAAGCCAGCGAGCCACTATTATTGCCCGGGAAAGAGCGATTTACATCTTTACCGTCCGGAACATTCCGGGAAAAATTGATAAAGCCATAAATATTCAGAATGGGAATGCAAATGACGGTTCCTTTAACAGGGATGTGATGGTCCCTTTCAACGATGCGCCTGACAATTTCTATCCCGTTTATCTCATCACCATGCAGTCCCCCCAGCAGAAGCAATACAGGGCCCGGCTCTGCAGCCCTTGCCACCGTAACCATGATGTCAATGGCCGTACGGGAAGGAAGCCGGGCTATATTCACCTCAATACTGCCCGATTCTCCAGCCTGTATCTCTGTGTTGTTGATGATCATCGGTCCTTCAGATTAAGCTCTGATCCTGTCTTTGGGCCTTCTCTGTCTGGCGATGGACAGCTCCACAAACTCAACGATCTTACCGGCAATATCCACTCCGGTCGATTTTTCAATCCCCTCCAGCCCGGGTGAAGAGTTTACTTCCAGGATCAGGGGGCCTCTTCTGGACAGGATTTGCAGGCTCCTGAGTTTGTCGCGCGATCTGGTGATGGCCAGAGAATCGATGGCACTGAAGACCTTCATCATTTCAAACTGCCTGACCACAGCCGTACCATAAAACGTCACCGAAGCCCCGATCCGCGGGATCACAGCATCAATGTCATGTAAGTCCTCCCCTTTATAAAACATGGAGGGGCCCCGGTCATCCATGATAATATCACATTTAAGATGGTCATTCCTCGATAATACGGCTATTTTCACAAGTAATTATTTAATCGATTTTATTGGACTGTTTAAACTAAGTGTTTGTTTCTGTTTACAGGACAGGTTTTTGCGGTTTACATCCACCAAAAATCCCTGCCGAAGAAATTTCCGCCCAAGAAGTACGGGGTATTTCATCTGGCTGCGATCAGTAAGAGAAAATTCTGTGATAATCCGCTTCCCAAAGATCAGAATATCGGTGAAAATAAAGTAGCGGTGTTCGCTTTCTCCGCTGGAATTCTTCACAAGTTTATCTCTGTATTGTTCAAAATATATTGGCTTTCCTTTGTAGTCTGAATAAGAGGAATCCAGGAATACAACGGAAAGTACATCCTGATTGCTTTTACGGATCACCTCAATGTGACTGCAGTGGATGACGCTTCCAAAGGCTCCGGTATCTATTTTTGCCCGGATGCCTGTATATCCCAACTCCGGCAGATCTATCCGGTCCCTTCGGCCAATGATAATCTTTGATCCATCCATTACTCAAATCCTCAGCTGTAAAGATATGCTTCATAAATTAAAATCGGTCTCTATTACTTTTAAATCTGATCCTTTTCCTATCTTTCTTGTTATAAGAATAGAAACCCTTTGAACTTATGAAAACCAAAGTAGTTATCATCATCCTGCTCGCAGTTACTCTCATCGTTTTTGTTCTTCAGAATACAGAAACTGTTCTGATTAATATTTTTTTCTGGGATATCAGTATGCCTATGGCACTTTTATTGTTTGTTTGCTTTGCCATTGGCGTGATCATCGGTTTAATTATCCCCTCATCCCGGACAAAAAAGGCTCCTGATACGGATTTGTAAGATATCATCGTCAAGCTTCAATATCTACTGGAAAACTATCCATGGCTCGTTTTATAAAAGACAGAAAAGCTTCCAAAGGCCAGATTCCCGGTTCCCTGATCCTGATCGGGAATCAGAAAATGGAAAAGCCGGTGATCCGGCTGATGGAATACAATACCGGGCAACTGGAGGAAAAAGAACTATCCTCCATCGAAGAGGGTGCGGCCTGCAAAGATTCCGATGCGGTATCCTGGATCAATGTCTATGGGATTCATGATCTGGATCTGATGCAGCGACTCGGGGAGATTTTCGATTTTCATCCCCTCATCCTGGAGGATATCTTAAATACGGATCAGAGGCCCAAATATACAGATGGAGAATACCATGATGTATTTATATTAAAAATGCTCAAATATGATAAGCCTGCCAAGCTAATTTCCGCAGAACAGCTCACCCTGATCCTCGGCAAAGGCTACGTGATTACCCTCCAGGAACAGACCGGTGACGTTTTTAACCCGGTCCGGGAAAGGATCCGCACCGCAAAAAAAACATCACGGCTATTTGACTCCGACTATCTGGCCTACGCCTTGCTGGATACCGTTGTGGATAATTATATGCTTCTCACCGAAGAGATCGGAAGAGAGATTGAAGCCATGGAGGAAAGGCTGTTCACCGATGCGGATAATTCCCTGGTGGAAGAGATCTACAAACTTAAAACCGAGCTGTCCTTTCTTCGAAAATCGGTCCGTCCCATGAAAGACGTGCTGAGAGACCTGCTTAAATCGGAAAATTCGCTGTTTGAGGATAAATACCTGCATTTTCTGAATGACCTGGACGACCTGGTTACACAGGCTACGGAAGCCATTGAGTTATATAACGCGATGATTTCCGACCATCTGAATATTTACAGCACCAATGTAAACAACCGCATTAACCAGGTGATGAAGGTGCTCACCATCTTCGCTTCCATTTTCATACCTCTGACCTTTCTGGCCGGGATTTATGGAATGAATTTTGAATATATCCCCGAATTGTCGTTCCATTACAGTTATCTGATCTTTTGGATAGTGGTGATAGCTGTGGGTGTCGGACTGCTGATCTACTTCAAGCGCAAGAAATGGTTGTAATCCAGAGACCCTTCCTCCTGTCTGAAACTGGTGAAACGGGTACTTACAGACGATGGGCAGAAATAAAAGTTATACGGTTCGTGAGCATCAGTTATACACTGCTCTGCCACAGGTATGGAAAAGGCTGAGACGGGAAAACAACATCCACAGGACCTGTCGCTTCAGAGCCCTGAGGATTGGATTTTACAGCAGGCTCTTTGCATCCGGTTTTCTTTTGCAGCGACTATTCTTTTCAAAAAGAATCCAGGAACTGTCTTTCGAGGAACATCCTCCCCTGTTTATCCTGGGACTTTGGCGCACGGGCACCACCCATTTACACTACCTGATAGCACGTGATTCCCGCTTTGGATTCCTGAACAACCACCAGGCTTTTACCTTTAATATCTCCCTTTTAAGCATGGATCGCCTGAACAGGATCCTGAACATTTTTATGCCTGACAGCAGACCCCAGGATAATGTAAGGCTGAGCCTGGATGATCCGGCGGAAGAAGAGCAAGCGCTTTGTACTACGACTACCCGGAGCAGTATGCACTCCTTCTTCTTTCCCCAAAACAGGACCTACTTCAGAAAATATCACCTCTTTGAAGGGATCAGCGGACAGGAGAAAGCAGCCTGGAAAAGGGACTATCTGAATGTCCTGAAGAACATTGCTTTTTACTGTCAAAAGAATAAGCTTGTGCTTAAAAACCCGCACAATACAGGTCGGGTAAAAGAAATTCTGGAGCTCTTCCCAAAGGCTAAATTCATTTTCCTTCACCGTGAACCCTATGCGGTATACAGCTCCTCAAAAATACTGTATGAGCGAATGATCAGCAGCCAGTTTCTCCAGCCCTGCAGCGAAAATGAAATTGAGCAAATCATCCTGGAACAAAATCCACAGATTATGCGTAAATACCTTTCTGAAAGAGAATTAATCCCCAAAGGGAACCTGGTTGAAATTGGATTTTCCGAACTTGTAAATACCCCCATAAAGACCTTGAAAACCATTTACAAAGAATTACATCTGGATGGCTTTGAAGACGCCCGTCCCTCCATGGAAGCTTACCTGGACTCTGTGAGGAATTACAAGCGAAACACCTGTCATCCACCCAGCAGGTCAATCCTTGACAGGATACATTCAGAGTGGGACTTCTGGATAAAAGCTTTTGGATACAGCTTATAGACCGGCCGGCCGTGGACTTCCATAATGAATGCCTCACTGGCTTATTTATATTGAATTTATGGTGCCTTCTTAATACATTGGAACTTTATGATCTTAAACCAAGACGCCTATGAAAACTGTCCAATTTGAGCTTAATGGCAAACCGGTCTCCGTAAATGCACAGGAGGACGAATCCCTGTTGTGGGTAATTCGTGAACAATTAGGGCTTACGGGAACCAAATTTGGCTGCGGGGAAGGCTTCTGCGGATCGTGCACGGTGCTTATGAACGGTGAAGCAGTACGATCCTGTACTCTTGCGGCAGTGGATGCAGCCGGAAGCAGCATCCTGACTATCGAAGGGCTCTCTAAAAACGGAGTCCTGCATCCCATTCAGGAGGAATTCGTTAAAAACGACGCCCTGCAGTGCGGGTACTGCACCCCAGGCATGATCATGAACGCCTATGGCTTGCTCCTGAATAATCCTGAACCCACGCGGGAAGAAGTCGTCATCGCTATGGATGAAAACCTTTGCCGCTGCGGAGCCCATGGCCGGATCATCCAGGCCATACAGAATGCAGGAAAAAAGATGAAAAAAGCATAAGATTATGAACAGCGATAAAAGATACAACGACAGGCTTTTTAAAAATATGGGCAATCCCTTTGACATGGACCGCAGGGACTTCATGAAGCGGATCGGGACCGGACTCGTCGTCGCATTTTCGGTGGGGAGAACTCCTTTGAAAGCCGGCCTGCCCCAGGACGGCGATCCGGGTTTTAACGCTTATCTGCGCATTGGTGAGGACGGAAAGGTGACCCTTTATACCGGAAAGATCGAAATGGGACAGGGACCTATTACCTCCCTTCCTATGGAACTGGCCGATGAACTGGACGTCCGGCTGGAAGATGTGGACATCCTCATGGGAGACACCGACCTCTGTCCCTGGGACGAGGGTACCTACGGCTCGCTGTCGACCCGTGTTTTCGGACAGGTCATGCGTGCTGCAGCGGCCAAAGCCAGAGCCATCCTGCTGAAAATGGCAGCCGGGGAACTCTCCCTGGAAACAAGTCAGCTGGAGGTGCGCGACGGCATCGTCCGTTCGCGCGACAACCATAACAAAAGGATCAGCTATGCCGAGTTGACCAAAGGCAAAAAAATCCTGGAAACCGAAATCGGGGATGTAGCCATGAAAAAAGCATCGGAATTCAGGATCATGGGGAACGCCCGTTTACGGGTGGATTCTGTGGAGAAGGTGACTGGTGAGGCCAAATATGCGGGGGATATCCAGCTCCCGGGCATGCTGTCGGCGAGGATCCTTCGTCCACCCTCACTGGGTGCCCGGCTGCTGGCTGTGGATACCTCCGAAGCAGAAGCCATGGAAGGCCTTACCGTGGTTAAAGACGGGGATTTCGTGGCTGTTCTGCATCCCTCCCGGCATATGGCAGGCAAGGCCATCGAAACCATAAAGGCGGAATGGGAAGAAGAAGAAGTTGAGCTGAACCATGACTCGCTTTTCGATCACATCCTGGAAATCGCCACAGAGAGCCGCGTACTTGCATCCAAGGGTCAACTTTCCCAGGGAAAGTCGGACGCTGTTCAGCATATTGAAAGCAGCTTCCTGGACCCCTATATTGCTCACTCACCTATTGAAAACCATACGGCCACAGCCCTTATGGAGAACGGCAAAATGAAGGTATGGGCTTCCTGCCAGACTCCTTATCCTACCCGCGACGATATCGCAGAAACAGTGGGCATGGATCCCGGGGATGTGCAATTGCTTCCTATTTTTGTAGGAGGTGGTTTCGGCGGAAAAATCTACAACCCCCAGGCTACGGAAGTGGCTCGTCTGGTAAAACTCACCGGGAAGCCTGTCCAGCTGGTCTTCAGCCGCGAAGAGGAATTCATGTACGACCGCCTGCGTCCCGCGGCCGTGGTGAAGATAAACGCCGGGCTGAATGAGGCCGGACGGATCAGCTACTGGGATTTAACGGTTCATCAGGGAGGGGGACGTGAAGCAGAACATTTTTATGACATCCCCCACTCCAGGACCAGGACCAAAAGTGCTCCCCGCGGAACCATGGGACATCCTTTCTTTACAGGAGCCTGGAGAGCCCCCAGTGTAAACACCAATACCTTCGCCAGGGAATCACAGATGGACATCCTGGCCGCAGCTTCTGGCGTGGATCCCGTAGAGTTCAGGCTACGCCACCTCGAACACGACCCCCGGATGGCTAATGTGCTTAAGACCGGCGCGGAACGTTTTGGCTGGACCCCTGCCAAAGGTCCCAGCGGCAGAGGTTATGGCTTCGCATTGGGAATAGATGTGGGAACCTACGTGGTGGTTTTCGTGGAAGTTGAAGTGGACAGGACTACCGGATATGTACAGGTGAAAAGGGCCGTAAGCTGTCAGGACATGGGTATGATAGTCAACCCGCAGGGAGCCACCATCCAGGCAGAAGGCTGCATGTTAATGGGACTGGGTTATGCCCTCAGGGAGGAAATACAATTCGAAGGCCGGAAAATGCTTAGCAGGAATTATGACTCCTACAGCATTACTCAGTTTAATATGGCTCCCGAACTGGAGGTGGTCCTGATGGATTCACCGCATGAAGTTCCCCACGGAGGAGGCGAACCCCCTGTCGTATGTATGGGAGGCGCCGTTGCCAATGCGGTGTTCGATGCGACGGGGGCCAGGGTGTTCCGCCAGCCTTTGACCCCGGAACGTGTGAAGCAGGCCATCGACTCCATCTGATACAGAACTTTATGCAGCTGGAGGTCCTGTTCATCCTGGCGATCTGCCTGGTCGCCTTCCTGTATTCATCGGTGGGCCATGGCGGAGCCAGCGGATACCTGGCCTTCATGGCTTTGTTCGGGATTGAAGTGGCTCTGATGAAGCCCTCGGCCCTGATCCTGAATCTTTTTGTCTCTTCCATCGCCTTTATCTCATTTTACAGGGCAGGGCACTTCCGGGCACGGCTCCTTATACCCTTCGTGGTCACCTCCATCCCCATGGCCTTCCTGGGTGCCAGCCTGGAGCTTCCACCTGAGCTGTATAAAAAGATCCTGGGGGTCTGCCTATTCCTGGCTGCCCTGAGGATCGTGATCCGAACAGGAGAGGATGGCGATCGTAAACAGCTGTCTATTCCCATAGCCCTGGCAGCCGGAGCCTTGATTGGCTTCTTCTCCGGGATGATCGGGATCGGGGGAGGGATCATTCTCAGTCCCCTCTTGCTGCTTACCCGCTGGGGAGGTATGAAGGAGACTGCGGCTGCCTCGGCTGCCTTTATTTTCCTGAACTCCCTGGCCGGACTGAGCGGTCACATCCTGGCCGGAATGGAGGTCTCACCCAAAATTGCGCTCTGGATCGTGGCGGTGATGGCGGGAGGACTGCTGGGATCCTGGACAGGCGGATTCAGACTGACGGCCATGCAACTCAAATACCTGATTACCACAGTTTTGCTAATTGCCAGCCTCAAGCTTTTTATTATTTAAGTGGAAATCTTTTACATTTACAGGAATTGGGAGATATGATTCAATTGGAGAAGGCACTGGCACGGGCGGGAATATATCCGGTCCGGACAGGAAGCGAAACGCTTCCCCTGGAGGATACGCCTGGCCGGGTGCTTGCAGAGGATATTTTCGCGGACAGAGATATCCCTCCCTTTCCAAGGTCCACCATGGACGGGTACGCTTGCAGACGCAAGGATCTGCCGGGCCCCCTGGTAGTCCTGGAGACCATTGAAGCAGGGAAATTACCGGTACACGATATTGGCAGGGGCCGGTGCTCCAAAATCATGACCGGAGCCATGGTCCCCTCAGGAGCCGATTGTGTGATCATGAAGGAAGATGTGGAGACCGGGACGGATGGCCGGATCTTATTTACCGCGGTTGAAACCGAAGCGCATATAGATTCCAGGGGACAGGATCTGAAGAAAGGTGAGCTGCTTCTCCCCCAAGGATGCTGTTTAACTCCCGGGCATCTGGGGATCATTGCATCTGCGGGTAAGACCCGAATAAAGGTGGCCCGGGCCCTTAAGGTGGGCATCCTGGCCACCGGAAGCGAACTTATCGAAGCCGGCCAGCATCCTGAAGGGGCGCAGATACGAAATTCCAATTCTTACCAGCTGGCTGCCCAGATTCGTCGTGCAGGCCACCTGCCTTACGCTATGGGGATTGTGGAGGACCGCTTCGAAAGCATTGCGGAACGGATCACCATGGCCCTGGAAGGGACCGACTTGCTGCTTTTAACCGGAGGGGCCTCCGTGGGAGAACTCGACCTGGTCCCCGGTGTATTGAAAGAACTGGGGTTCCGCCTGGAATTCGACCGGGTGGCCATGCAACCCGGAAAACCTGTCTCCTTCGCTCACCGGGAAAACAAGCGATGTTTCGGGCTGTCGGGAAACCCCGTTTCCAGTTTTGTGCAGTTCGAATTGCTGGTCAGGCCTTACCTGGAGATCTGCGCAGGGATGCTTCCGGTTAATAAAAGGATCCTGGTCACCCTGGAGAAGGAATACCGGAGGAAACAGGCCGACAGGCAGTTCTTCCTGCCCGTTACTTTCACCGGCGGGGGGGCCTGTGAAGCGGTTGAATACCACGGTTCCGGCCACCTTCATGCCCTGGAGAAGGCTACGGGTTTTGCCGAGATCCCTGCCGGGCAAAAAATAGTAAATAAAGGAGATAAGGTGCATGTACGACTCATTTAACAGGGAAATTACTTATCTGCGCATCTCGGTAACCGACCGGTGTAATCTGGCCTGCAGGTACTGCATGCCGGAACAGCTGACAGTTGCTGCGCATGGAAGCAGAATCCTGGACTTCAATGAGATCACGCATATTGTAAGGACCCTGGCTCCCCTGGGTATTTCAAAGATCCGGCTTACCGGGGGCGAACCCCTGGTCAGAAAAGGACTGGATGAACTGGTAGGCATGATCTCAAAAGTGGAAGGAATCCGGGAGATTACCATGACCACCAATGGCCACTTACTTGCCAGAATGGCCTCAAAGCTTGCTCTGGCGGGTCTGGACCGGGTCAATATCAGCCTGGATACACTGGACCCGCAACGATACCGGAAGATCACAAGGGGGGGCGATATCCGCCAGGTGAAGAAAGGAATAGATGCCGCCCTAAAAGCCGGGTTGGATCCGGTGAAGATTAATTGTGTGATTACTCCGGACACCTCCCCTGAGGAGATTGAGAACCTGAAAAAATTCTGCGGCTCAAAGGACCTGGGACTAAGGTTTATCCGGCAGATGAACCTGGGATCGGGCAAATTCTGGAAAGTGGAAGGTGGCGACGGGGGTCATTGTCCCCTTTGCAGCCGGATCCGGCTCACTGCCGACGGCCGGTTTATTCCCTGCCTGTTCAGTGAAAAGGAATTCGATATCACAGAACTCGGGATCGGGGGGGCCTTCCGTATGGCTATTCAGCAAAAACCAGAGAGGGGCCGGGTAAACTCCAGGAGCACTTTTTATGAAATAGGCGGATAAACGGTCCTTTCGGGGATAAAAACCTAAAGAAGATGAATGTTAAGGAGGAGCAAAAGAGGCATCTGAGCCACATGGACAAACAGGGCGATGCCCGCATGGTAGATGTGGGTGGCAAGCAGATTTTGCACCGAACCGCCCGGGCATCCGGCCTGATCTGCCTGGCTGCGGAAACCATAGAGGCCATCAGGGATGACCAGCTGAAAAAGGGAAATGTACTGGCTGTTGCCAGGATCGCGGGCATTCAGGCTGCAAAAGCAACCCCGGACCTAATTCCCCTCTGCCACATCCTTCCGCTTGATTCTGTCTGCATCGACTTTGAATTCAGGGATGAGGGAATCCTTGCCAGCTGTGAAGTAAGTTGCCAGGCCCGTACCGGGGTTGAAATGGAAGCGCTGACCGGAGTATCGGTGGCGCTGTTAACAGTATACGACATGTGCAAAGCCATAGACGGGGAGATGGTCCTGGATCAGATCAGGCTGATTCATAAAGAGAAGGAGGAGCCCACCGCATGAAACAAATGATCACCATCACCTCGGTGAACCAATCCGGCAGCAAGGGGAAGGCCAAAAAACCGGTTCCTGAAGTCCTGATCAACCAGGAGGGTATTGTCGGAGATGCCCACGCTGGTCCATGGCATCGTCAGGTCAGTCTCCTGGCTTCCGAGAGTATCCGGAAATATGAAAGCAATACCGGATCGCGTGTTCCCGACGGGGGATTCGGAGAAAATATCACCACCTCAGGCTTCGCTCTTCATCACGCCCGTCCGCTGGATCGTTTTCTGCACGGGGAAGTGGTCCTTGAGCTCACCCAGGTCGGTAAAAAATGCCACGGGAAGGGTTGTGCCATATACAAGGATACCGGGGAATGCATCATGCCTGACGAGGGAATATTCTGCCGGGTACTTCACGGAGGCAGGCTGAAAGCAGGGGACCGGCTTGAATATGTTCCCAGGACCTTCAGCCTGAAAGTGATCACACTCAGTGACCGGGCTTCAGGCGGATTCTATTCCGACCGGAGCGGACCCCTGATCCTTCAGGAGATCGAACACTGGTTCGAAGAGAAAAAACTGAAGCACGCGGCCAGCACGGTGATCCTTCCGGACAGCCGGGAAGCCTTTTCAGGTGAACTTGGAAGAGCCATCGGGGAAAACACGGACCTGATATTTACAAGCGGCAGTACCGGGCTGGGTTCCCGGGATATGGCCCCCGATGTAGCCATGCAGCACCTGGAAAGGCAGATCCCGGGGATCATGGAGCTGATCCGGGTGAAATACGGCATGGTCAACCCCAATGCTTCCCTGAGCCGTTCCATCGCGGGAACGGCAGGGAAATCGCTGATCTTCGTACTTCCCGGTTCCACACGCGCCATCAAAGAATATATGGAAGAGATCCTGAAAAGTCTCTGGCACCTTATCCTGATGGTCAATGATATCGACAGCCACTGATCCCTGAAACCGGAGTACCCTACGAGATCAACTGAATGATGTAGTAGGATCCAATGCCGATAAAGACAAGCGCCAACACCCTTCTGAACCATAATTCAAAAGATTTCAGCCTGTTAAATGCCCTTCCGACACCGGAAACCGTAAACGCCAGCAGCCAGGCAAAGATCACCACGGGGATGCCGGCTGCCAGGGAAAAAGGCAGGCTTAGCCAGGGCGAAGCGGTGGTGATAATCAGAGGTATCAGCATGGCGAAATAGAGCATACCGCTGTAGGGACAAAAAGCCAGGGCGAAGACCAGTCCCACCAGAAATGAATCCCAGGCCCGGAAAGCGGTCCGGTTTTGAAATCTCTGGGTGAGGCGGCTGATTCCGGGGAGATTCATCCGGAATAATCCCAGCATATACAATCCGATGAGCAACAAGAGGGGACCAATGAAATACTCAGAGTATTGCTGGAAAATTGTTGAAATTCTGAATTGGTCCGCTCCCAGATAAAGAATCAAAGCCAGACCGGTATAGGCTGAAACAGTTCCCAGGGCATAAAACACTCCATTTGAAAATACCTTGCGGGGCCGGGTGATGTCCTTCCCTATATAGCCCATTGCAGTAATATTGATGGTCATGGGGCAGGGAGCCAGGGCAATAAGCAAACCCAGTAATAAAGCTGAGATCAGCGGACCCGGGGCACTGGCATAGAGTTCTGTCAGGAAGGTCTGCATCACTCCAGGAATTTATCGAGTGTTTCTCTGAGGGCTTTCCGGTAGTATTCAGGATGGGTGCTGGCATACATGAAGGCAGCGCTGGTAAGATCTTCCGCGCGGCCTCCTTTCACCACAAAAAGGGTTTGGCCTGAGGCCTGTAAAAGCCTGGCCGTATTCTTTCCGTTTTCGGTCTGGAAATTCAGGGTGATGAACCTTACCCTTCCCGACTCGATATCCTCCCTGTATTCTTCTTCGAGCACGAACCTGGTCTCCTGCTCCACCGCAGTGCAGGATTCACAACGTTGCGCCAGGTGGAACAGCACAATCTGCACATAATCAGCATCAGGTATAAAGGTGCCAGTATCCTTTCCATTCCCGCTCCTGCATGCGTGCACTGCCAGCAGGACGATCCACATGAATACAACAATTACTCTTCTCATGTCCTTCATGTAACAAACCAGGATCACGCAGTGTTCAGACCGGCCTCAGCAAATCCGGGTATTCATAAAGGGGCTGTCCCCTTGGCTTGGGTCATTCAGCCACTTTAACACACAACATCCGGGCCTGATCCCTGATCAGAAGCTTGCCGTCGGCCAGTGCAATGGGTGCCCAGTTCTGCGTTCCAAACCTGGCAGAACCGGGATCATCATTCTCCAGGGCTGTGAGTATCTCCGCGGATGCCAGTGGCTTAAATCCGGTGGGATCGGGCTCGATCAGGTACAGGGTCTTGGCCCCGTCGGTGGCCAGGATCAGTCCGTCCGCCAGGATCATGCTGCCCTTGTTAAAATCCGGATCACGCTTGGTCTTCCACATGATCTCCCCATCCATGCTCATGCAACTCAGGCCATCGCGGGTATTATTGGTTCCGTACTGGGCATAGAAATACCCTTCATGCAGGATGGGTGGCTTGGTCTGGTCACCAAATTCTTCGGTCTTGATAAGTACCTTTGTGCCGTAACTTCCATCTGCTCCTTTATCCACTTTGATCATCAAGGCACCCAGATCATATCCTCCTAAAACCAGTATCCTGTTTTCTCCTGCATCCACAGCACTGGGAATCGGTATACCGCATACCCAATCCGAATTTTCCCAGAGTATATCACCGGTTCCCGGATCAATTCCTACAATCTTTCCCGGAATAACCGGTCTTCCTCTGCCTCCCCCGGAGGCGGTTACCATCACCACATGGTCATCCCCGTCAATCTTAACGATAGCCGGACTGACATACCCTACGCCGCCCAGGGAAGGAGTTTTCCAACTGATTTCCCCGGTGAGTTTGTCATAGGCTACCACCCCGGCCCCGGGAGCCTGGGATGCAACGATAAGCAGATCGCCATAGACAAGGGGACACTGGGAAATGGCCCAGGTAGGGAAGCTGCCGGATTCGCTGCCGGGCTGACCACCAAAATCTGTCCATACATTCACGTTCCACACGGGCTTATGGGTATTTATATCGATGCAATACAGATCGCCATATGTCCCAACGGAGTAAACATAATCTCCATCAACAGCCGGGACACTTCTGGATCCCGGGAACTGAACAGATCCAGGGGCTTCATATTCAAATTTCCAGAGCTCTTTCCCTGTGGAAAGATCAAAACACCTCATCTTATCGCCAAACTGATCATCTCTGTCCAGCAAATAAACCTTCCCGTCTTTGACAACCGGACCTCCGTAGCCAATACCCAAATCCACATTCCATAAAACCTCGGGGCCCTCTTCAGGCCAGGAGCGTAAAATATTTTCCTGGGGGGAGGTACTGTTTCTCTCCGGGCCAAGGTACTGAGGCCAGTCCTGCGCGTAGACATTTGCCATGCACGCTGAAAAAAGAAGCAATGCAACAAATCTCATGTTTTGTCTGATTTTCATAATATCTTCGGTTATTTTTATCTGATTATTATATAGTTGGACAACTATCCGGATCAAAGGTTTAATAGAAATTATTGCTCTGTTTTAGCCTTGCTTATTCGTGAATGCCATATTGAGAATAAACCCTGCTTCCCCGGCCCTCTCATGGAGATAAATGGATGTTCTAATATTACCTGAAATTTAGACAGATGAAACCGATTACAATTTTTCGGGAAACACAGCAATGCTCAGGAATTCACCGGTGTTTCCATTTGCTTTATTCCCTGACAAATATGGCCGGATCAACAGGAACGTTCATTTCAACCGATGTAATTTTATTTTCCATACTCATCTGACCTCCAAAATCAATCTCCTGCATATGCGACAATTTGATTCCCCCATCCACTTCTTTGTAATCTTTGTATTCGGTAAGCATATCCATCTCAGATCCCTGAGCCTCCACCGTAACAACGGAACGAATCAACAGGTGAGTATCCGGATCGAAATAGTTAGGGTCTGCTGAAAAAGTCATTTAATAAAACATTATTTCTCGGCCCTGAGTACTGACGATTGTCCGTTGCTCCGCA